>DAOTXI010000527.1:0-3942 GCA_034435475.1 Anaerolineales bacterium | reverse complement strand
CCTTCCTTACCAAACAAGGCGGTTTGAATTCCGGTTTTATGATTCTGCAATACACGGCGGCGGCATTGGCAACCGAAAACAAAGTCTTTGCCCACCCTGCCAGTGTGGATACGATTCCCACATCCGCCAACGTGGAGGACCATGTCAGTATGGGGGCAACCGCCGCACTTAAGTTGCGAAGCGTGCTCGACAACGTGGAGAGAATCCTCGCCATTGAGTTGATGTCTGCCGCGCAGGGAATCGATTTCCGCAAGCAGGTCATCGGTGCGGAGAAGCAGTTGGGCGAAGGGACAAGAAACGCCTACACCCTGATCCGCGAACGGGTCCCGTTCATTGAGTCAGATACGGTGATGGTTGAATATATGGAGGCGACGCGTCAACTTGTGGCGGAGGGGAAGGTTCTGCTGTAAATCAAAGCGCCCTCTCGATGGTCTTTCGGGAGGGCTTATAATTTGCACATCCCATTTGGGGAAATCCTATGACCACCAATCGCCCACTCAAAGTTTTCCTCTGCCACTCCTCCGCGGACAAACCCGCCGTCCGCGAGTTGTATAAAAAACTCCGCGCTGGAGCAAGTACATCACTACAGTTTTATAAAAATTTTATTACAGGAGAGTGACTTATGGGAAAAAAGAATAATGGTTTTGATGTCATTGCAAAGGCGCATGAGAGGGCAAATAACAATATAAATCCATATTACTGGATGCATAGGGTTACTTCGTTTACAGTAGCAGGGTGGCGAATAAATAAAATGCTTTCGCCGATATTTTTTGTGCTCTTTTCTGTGGTTGGTTATCTTATGTTGAACGCTTTCAATGAAAGCGCGATAGAGAAAAATCAGACTTTCTTTTCATTCCTTTTTGATTTTACAGATTCCGCGACAACGGCTAGATTTGTAGGCGTTTTGTTTTTATCTTTTTATTGGATAGTGGCAGCGATTGACACAGCGCAGAATGTACTTCAATCTATTTTTTCACCGCCTTCACCAGAGCCAGAGGTGAAGAAAGAAAAGAAGAAGAAACAACCTAAACGTCCGAAAAACTATAAATAAACTCTTGCCCACTTCCACTGGGGGAAGTAACCATCCACGAATGGGGCACGAATATTTGAATAGCCGACTCCCATTTGTAAATTCGTGGCAATATTCGTGGACAGTTTTTTAATATCTTTGTTTTCCTGCCAATACTCTCATTCCACGGACCCGTCAGGTCTTTTCTTTGTATAATGGGACAACCTTCCAACTTTCAAACCTTCAACCTGAAACTTGGCACCTGAAACCGGAGACACCCATGCAACTCAAAGGAATTTACGCCCCCATCGTCACCCCCTTCAACTCGGACGAAAGCATCAACTACCCCGTCCTTGAACAACTGATCGAATACCTGATCGCCAACAAGATCGCAGGGCTCGTCCCAGGCGGCACCACGGGCGAAGTCTACGCCTTCACCGAAGCCGAACGGCTGGAGATTTTCAAATTCACCAAAGAAAAAGTCAATGGGCGGGTGACGCTCATTGCAGGCACCAACTCTGGCGCCACGCGCGACGTTGTCCGCTACTCGCAGATCGCCGAGGACATGGGCTACGACGCGCTCATGGTCGCCGTCCCGCCGTATTCACGCCCCAACCAGCGCGAACTGCTTGCCCATTACGAAGCCGTCGCCAAAGCCGTCAAAATTCCCATCGTGCTTTACAACTTCCCCTGGCGCGCGGGCACCGAAGTCAGCTACGAAGTGATGGATGGTCTGGCAAAATACGATCACATCATCGGCATCAAAGAAGCCAGCGGCGACATGTCCCGCGTCTACGAATTCCACCTGCGCTACGGCGACCGCTATCAAATGATCAGCGGCTCCGACGACCAAGCGCTCGACTACTTCCTGTGGGGCACGGCATCATGGATCGGCGGCGCCGCCTCCTGCGCTCCGCTCGAACACCACAACGTCCTCGAAGCCGCTCTCGCCAACGACTTCGTCACCGCCCGCAAACACATGGACAAACTCCTCCCGCTCCTCCGCAACATGGAAAGCGGCGGCTACACCCAAAAGGTCAAACTCGGCTGCGAACTGCGCGGCATCCCTGTTGGAAAGCCACGTCAGCCGTTGCTGCCCCTCACCGCTGAAGACCGCGCTGAATTCGAGAAGATTTTCAAGGCGATCTAGAACGATATTCGATACTCGATATTCGAATCTCTAAATCGAGTATCGAATTATCGAATATCGACCTTTGACCTCACACCCATGAAACGCATCCCCTACCTCGACTCCCACACCGGCGGCGAACCCACGCGATTAATTACATCGCTTCCCTTCGACCTTGGAACTGGTTCCGTTGCTGAAAAATTATCCACGCTGAAAAAGAATCACGACGACCTGCGTCGCACCGTCCTGCTCGAACCCCGCGGCTCAGACGTGCTCGTTGGCGCGTACCTCGTCCCACCCGCTGACCCGACCTGTCAATTCGGCGTCATCTACTTCAACAACGTTGGCTACCTCGGCATGTGTGGACACGGCACGATTGGTCTCATCGCATCATTGGCATACATGGGCAAGGTCACGCCGGGCGTGATTCGCGTTGAAACTCCCGTTGGGGTGGTGGAAGCAACTCTACACAAGAATGAAGCGGGTGAGTATCCGAATAAAGTTTCGGTGCAAAATATCCCTGCCTATCGCCACCTGACTCATGTCCCTGTCACCGTCGATGGCAAAACCGTCCACGGCGACGTGGCATGGGGCGGCAACTGGTTCTTCCTCGTCCACGATCACGGCATGGACGTGAACATGCAAAACCTCGAAGCGCTGACCGATTTCTCGTGGCGCGTGCGTGAACAACTCACTGCGAACGGAATCACCGGCGCAAACGGCGCAGAGATTGACCATGTCGAGTTGTTCGCATCCACGCCCGAAGCAGACAGTAAGAGTTTTGTACTCTGCCCGGGCAAAGCCTACGATCGCTCTCCCTGCGGCACAGGCACCAGCGCAAAACTCGCTTGTCTCTACGGCGACGGCAAATTGCAAGTCGGTCAAGTATGGAAGCAACAAAGCGTTGTTGGCAGTATCTTCGAGGGGAGTATCCAGATTCAGGATAACCGAATCATCCCAACGATTACGGGCGAAGCGTGGGTCATGTCCGAAGGCAGTATTCTGGTGGATGAGCGCGATCCCTTCGCCAACGGAATTTGACCTTTGACCTTCGACGTTTGACTCTTCCTCGTCGAAGGTCAAAGGTCGAAAGTCTTGTGGAGATGAAATGAATTCAAAACATGATGTGTTGATCATCGGTGGGGGACCCGTAGGCTTAAGTTGCGCGTATTACCTTTTGAAATCTGGGCGAAGTGTGACCTTGCTCGATGCGAAAGAGATTGGCAAGGGCAGCGGTTCGGGTAACGCGGGGCATATTGTGCCGAGTCACATCATTCCACTGGCGGCTCCGGGCGTGGTGACCTCTGCGCTTAAATGGATGCTCGACCCGGTGCATAGTCCCTTTGGGATGAAGGTCAGCCTCGACCCGAATTATTTGATCTGGTTGCTACGCTTCGCTCTAGCGTGTAGCCAAAATAATGTAGACCGCTCGTTGGAGCCGTTGAATCAACTCGGTCAACTCAGCGCGAAGAATTTTGCTGAAATCATCGCCGAAGAAAAATTCGATTGTGCCTATCAAGAAAAAGGCTTGTTGCATCTTTTCAAGACCGAGAAAGCCTTCCACGAGGGACAGCATGAAGGCGAGTTCATGCAGAAGCATGGCATCTCTGTCAGCGTGTACGGCCGGACAAAAATTCACGAAGTGGAACCCGCCGCTGTGGACGATGTCATTGGCGGCGTGCATTTTACGGGAGATGCACACCTCAATCCGGCGGTGTTTCTTAATTTGCTGAAAGAACGTGTCAAGTCTATGGGTGCGGACTTGATGGAGGGCACGCAAGTCACTGGTTTTGAAACCGCGAAT
>DAOTXI010000526.1:0-1513 GCA_034435475.1 Anaerolineales bacterium | reverse complement strand
TCCTCACCCCTGAAATCATCAACAAAGAACTTGCCCGCCGTCAGCAAGGCTACGGCTCAGGCGGACGCATGAAAATAGAAAAAGACACCGTGCAAATTCTTGGCGGCGTGATGGGCGGCGAAACCACCGGCGCGCCCATTGCCATGCTTGTGCAAAACGATGACCATGCCAAATGGAAGGGCAAAGCCATTGAGCCGATGACCGCTCCGCGCCCCGGTCACGCGGACTTAACCGGCGCGGTCAAATATGGCTACAAAGATTTGCGCCCCGCGCTTGAACGCGCTTCCGCTCGTGAGACCACCATGCGTGTGGCAGCGGGAGCCGTCTGCAAGCATTTCCTCGCGCAGTTCGGAATCGTCGTTGGCGGATATGTTGCCTCCATCGGCGAAGTCTCCGCAGACTTTGGCGACATGCCCTACGAGGAACGCTTCACCCGCGCCGAAGAATCGGATGTGCGCTGCCCAATCGACTCCTCCGCTGAAAAAATGCGCGCCGAAATTGAAAAGACCATCCACGGCAAGAACACACTCGGCGGCGTGCTGGAGATCATCGCACTCAACCTGCCCGTTGGCTTGGGTAGTTTCGTGCAATGGGACAAACGCCTCGAAGCCAAACTTGCAATGGCTATTATGAGCGTTCAAGCAATAAAAGGCATTGAAGTTGGCGACGCTTTCGAAAACGCCAAACGAATCGGCACCGAAGCCCACGACCCGATTCAATTATGGATTACGGATCACGAATTACGTAATACGCAATCCGTAATTCGTAATTCGAATCGCGCAGGCGGCACCGAAGGCGGAGTCAGCAACGGGCAGCCCATCGTCATCCGTGCCGCGATGAAACCGATCGCCACAACCCTCGTCCCGCAGCAAACCGTGGACCTCGCCAAAGGCGAGAATGCTCCCACCAAATACGAACGCTCCGATTTTTGTCCCGTTCCGCGAGCTGTGCCGATTCTCGAATCGATGGTCGCCTTCGTCCTCGCTGACGCCCTGCTCGAAAAACTCGGCGGCGACTCCATCAACGAAATGAAACCACGCTTTGAAACTCTACGCAAAGCCACCCTCGAAGATTTACCAATGGATAACACCTCGCATATTTTTTGGGAATAATACTGACCGCAGACTATATTGTCCGTCGTCTGCGGTCTGCGGTCACTACCCACTCACTACTTACTCCTTTCCACAACATCTTTCTTCTATCCTCTTTCATCCTATGACACACCTCTTCCTCTACGGACCTCCCGGCACGGGCAAAAGCACCATCGGAAAAAAGCTCTCTGCCAGCCTTAAACTTCCATTCATTGACCTCGATCGCGTCATTGAGACGAATGCGGGCATGTCCATTCCGCAGATCATGGAACAGCACGGCGAGACCGCCTTCCGCGACATGGAAACCGCCGCGTTGCAATCTCTGGCAGCCGAAAAAGAAAGCATCGTTGCGCTGGGCGGCGGCGCACTTTTGCGTGATGAAAATCGCGCCTTCGCCGAAGCCAACGGCAAAGTCTTTTTGC
>DAOTXI010000525.1:0-4381 GCA_034435475.1 Anaerolineales bacterium | reverse complement strand
CATCAACGGGCGAAACTACACCGAATATAAGATGGAGTCGATCCACAACAAGATCGGCATCGTCCTGCAAACGCCGCATTTGTTTTCGGGGACGGTGCGCGAGAACATCCGCTATGGACGGCTGACCGCGAGCGACGCCGAAGTGGAGGAAGCCGCGCAGGTTGCCGGGGCGCATGATTTCATCACGACGCTCGCAAAGGGCTATGACCAGAACGTGGGCGAAGGCGGCAATCTTTTGTCTGTGGGACAAAAGCAATTGATCTCGCTGGCACGCGCGGTGCTTGCCAAGCCGGAGCTGTTTATCATGGACGAGGCGACTTCCAGCGTGGACACGCTGACCGAGGCACTGATTCAAAAAGGCATGGAAGCTCTGATGCAGGGACGCACATCTTTCGTGATCGCACACCGCCTCAGCACCATCCGCCGCGCGAACCGGATTTTGGTCATCGAAGAGGGGCGCATCGCGGAACAAGGCACGCACGCCGAATTGTTACGCCAGCGCGGGCATTACTACCGCCTGTACACCCAGCAGTTCCGGCATGAGTTGGAGGTGCAATACGGCGTAACTGAGGAAGTGACGAGTAACGAGCGCGAAGGTGTGAGCACGGATTCGATCATGGTCAAGCGCGATGCGGTGGCAGCAGATTGAATGGTGTAGGGCAAGTCTATAGGCTGTCCTACTACGCGCCCCGCCACTTTCATCCTTCATCCCCCCACGCCCTCACCTGATTCCGCCCTGAATTCTTCGCCTCGTACATCGCCTTGTCTGCGCGTTCAAGCAGCGCGTCGAGGGATTTGCAGGTCATGTTGTATTCCGTCACGCCGATGCTGATGGTAATGGGGCGCGCCCCGCTTTCAGCGATGATCTTGTTTTCGGAGTAGTCCACCGAGGCAATTCCCTGCCGAAGGCGGGAGGCGATCTCCAGGGCGTCGGCGATGCTAGTGTTCGGCAGGGCAACCGCGAATTCCTCGCCGCCCAGCCTGCCGAAGATATCGTCCGCCCGCAGGGAGGTTTTGCAGGTCAGGGCGGTCAGGATCAAAACTTCATCGCCCACCTTGTGACCGTGTCTATCGTTGAATTGCTTGAAATCATCCACGTCCAACATGATGACTGAGAAGGGGATGTTGGCGGTCTCCGCTTTGGAAAACTCCGTTTCGGCGAGTTCGAAAAAGCGGCGGCGGTTGAGAATCCCTGTCAGCGGGTCGGTGTCGGCAAGCCGTTGGATCGAGTCAAAGAGCCGGGCGTTTTCGATGGCAATCGCCGCGTGAGATGCCAGAACTTCCAACAGATACAGATCGTCGTGGTTGTAGGAATTTTCCTTATAAGACTGCGCCGAAACCATACCATAGATCGCGCCATGCAGGATCATAGGCACGGCAATGATGGACTGGGTCGGGTCATCCTCCACAGCCGTGCCGTAGAGTTCGAACTGAATGCTGCTTGCGTCCATTTCTGCGGTGTTGTTGAACATGAGGGGTTTGTTGCTGCGCACGATCTCGCCCGCCATGCCGTGATCGGCTGTGTACCGGTTGGTAAATACGCGCCGGTCCGGCGATTCGATGGCGTAGATCGGGACGATCTCGTTCTTTTCAGCGTCGTAGCCGTCGATGACGAAATCATCGCAGGGCATCACCTGTGTGACGGTTTCATACACCACCTGGCACACATGTTCCAATTCAAGGGTTGCGTTAATGGCAGACAGGGCGGAGTGAAGAACATTCAGCCTGCCCGAGAATTCACTCAACGCTTCCTGCGCCCAAATGCGTTCCAATGCCCCGGCGCAATGACTTGAAAGGTCCTTCAACAATTCAAGCTGCGGATTTTTATAATAATGTCGCTTATAGCTTTGAATGGACAATACCCCAATTGTGCGGAATCCGCTCACCACCGATACAAAGAGTTGGGAAAGGGTGCGATGCCTGCGGTCGCCGAAGGAAAGCGACGGGGCGATCTCGAAATATTTATCGTACTGCGAAAGAAACCCGCCTTCGCGAATTGCCCTCAGCATGTTTTCGCTTGGGTTTGTCGGCGCGGCGTCGGCTTGGATGATGCGCTCCCCGTTGATCGTGTCAATGGTCAGCAGGGGGCGCGGTTTGCCGCCGATCTCCGGGTCGTACAGGATGAGATAGCACGCGTCCCAGCCAATCAATTTATCGGCGGCGTCAAGGATGATTCGCGCCGCAGTGCGGGCGTCGGATGTGCCAGCCAGGTCCCTGCCGAGGCGGGCAAGGGTGTTGATATCGGTTCGCGGGCTTTTCTTCATGGTCATGCGGTTCTTTGTCGTTTTGCTTCGTACACCATCAAAGCCGAGGCAATCGAAACATTCAGCGAGTTGACCTTTCCAGCCATGGGGATGTAAACGCGCTCATCGGCGGCGTTCATCCAGAATTCGGTCAAGCCTTCGTCCTCCGTGCCGACGGCAATGGCAAGCGGGAGATTCATATTGATGGAGGTGTATGCCTCGCTCCCGGCTGGGGACGCCGCGACCACGCGCATCTTTCTTGATTTGAGCCAGTCGAACGCCCGGGGCGAATCCACTTCGACGGCGGGTACGGCAAAGACCGCCCCCCTGCTGGCGCGGATGACGTTTGGATTCCATAGATCCACACGCGGGTCGCAGACGAGGACGGCATCCACCCCGGCGGCGTCGGCGGTGCGCAGGATCGCTCCCAAATTGCCAGGCTTCTCGACGGACTCGGCGACGATGACCAGCGGCGTTTCAGAAAGACGCAAATCTTCGATGTCCCTGCCGGGCATGGGGAAGATTCCCATCCAGCCGTCGGGGTTGTCGCGGTAGGAGATTTTTTCAAAGACAGCGCGGCTGACGGTGACGGATTCGGTATCGGCGCGGGGAAAGGTTTGGGTCTGGCTGGCAAGCTCGGGCGCGGAAAGAATCGTCTGCGGAACAAGTCCACAGCCAAGGGCGAGAGTCAACTCATCGAAACCTTCCACAAGGATCAAACCGTCTTTTTTTCGATGGCGTTTGTCCTCGCGAAGTTTGACAATGTGTTTAATGCGGGGGTTCTGAAGGCTGGTGATGTCCATATATTCTTGTAACACAAGTCTATAGATTGTGTTACTTCACCAGCAAACAGGCGGCTTTATGGGTATTGCTCAAGGCAAGAAACCCTGGATCGGCCTTTTTACATTCATCCATCGCCACCGGGCAGCGCGGATGAAAACGGCAGCCGGGTGGAATATTGATGGGGTTGGGTGTTTCGCCCTGTAAAATGATGCGATCATGACGCAGGCGCGGGTTGGGGACCGGGATGACCGACAACAGCGCCTTTGTGTAGGGATGCCGGGGTTGTTCGAGAACTTCATGCATTGTGCCGATCTCGACAATGCGTCCGAGATACATGACCGCCACACGGTCTGCAAAGAAGCCGACCGAGCCGAGATCGTGGGTGATGAAGATGACCGCGATCTGACGCGTCACGCGCAGGTCTGCCAGCAGGTTGATGACTTCGGCGCGAATGGAGACGTCGAGCATCGAAACGGGTTCGTCGGCGACGATCACCTCCGGCTCGAGCACAAGCGCCGAAGCAATCACCACGCGCTGACGCTGCCCGCCGGAGAGTTCATGCGGGAAGCGTTTGAGATACACATCGGCTGGTTTTAACCCGGCGTCTTCCATGGCTTTGCTCACCCGTTCGGCGCGGTCTGCGCTGTCGCCAAGCCCATGCACTTTCAACGGTTCGGTAACGATCTCTTCGATAGTCTGGGTCGGGTTGAGAGATTCGTATGGGTCTTGAAAGACCATCTGGATTTTTCGCCGCAGGGGTTTGCGCTGGGTGTCGTTCAAGTGGGTGATATCTTTGTCCTCGAAAAGCACCGCCCCGTCGGTTGGGTCCTCGAGACCCATCAGTAATAATGCCAGCGTGGACTTTCCGCATCCGCTTTCGCCTACCAGGGCAATAACTTCACTGCGGTGTAGGGTCAGGTCCACCCCGTCTACAGCGTGAACACTCTCGTGTTTTCGTGAAAACAAAGAGGGACGCCCCGCCTCGAAATATTTTTTCAATCCGCGCAGTTCCAGTATTTTTTCAGCGCTCATCGGGCAGCCTCGATCAGGTGACAACTTGCAACATGGTCGGCGTTGCCTGTAACGCTGCGAATCGCGGGTTGTTCGGTATGACAACGCTCGAATGCGGCAGGACAACGCGGTGCAAAGCGGCAGCCGGGGGGCAGGGCATCCAGCCGTGGCGGGTAACCGGGAATGGATGCCAGTTTTTTATCCGGTTTGGTCAGGTCTGGAAAGGCTTTCAGCAATTCCTGGGTGTATGGGTGGCTGGGCGTGTTGTAGATGGTATCCACATCGGCATGTTCTGCGGTCACGCCGCCATACATCACCAGCACCTTATCGCACAGTTCCGCCAC
>DAOTXI010000524.1:0-2878 GCA_034435475.1 Anaerolineales bacterium | reverse complement strand
GCGTGCTGTGGTCGCGCGCCGAAGAACCTACGCTGATGGATATGATCTTTTTCAACTGCCGCCTCCAATTGGATGAGATGGCTAATTGTACGACCATCCGCTTTCGGGTGGCAGGGGTATCGAAGCGCTGAATCAGGCATGGGCGCGGAAAGAATCGGACGCATCCCGGCGGGGTTATATCCTTTGTAGGTATAATTCATCCATCAATACAGCACAGAGGAGGCGCTAGTGGATTTCACGAAGCACGCATTCTTCGAGGGGAAGAACGTCCCTTTGAGCGAGGCAAAGATCAGCATTGCCACGCACGGATTTTTATATGGCACCGCCGTGTTCGGCGGGATGCGCGCATATTGGAATGAAGAGAAGAAACGTCTCTTCGTTTTTCGTCCTTATGATCATTTTCATCGGCTGTTGAATTCGGGCAAGATGATGGCGATGAAGATTCCGTATGATGAGGAAAGCCTGATCCAATTGACGGTGGACCTGTTGCGGCTCGACAACTGGAAGCAGGATTTGTACCTGCGCCCGACCATTTACAAAGCCGACGCGGGGATCGGCGTGCGCCTGCACGAATTGAAGGATGAGTTCTGCATGTTCGTGGTGGCGTATGAGCCGTACGTCAAGAACGATACGAACGCGCATGTGACGGTCTCTTCATGGCGGCGCATTGATGATAACGTCATCCCGGCGCGCGGCAAGGTGGCGGGCGCGTATGCAAACTCGGCGCTCGCCAAAACGGACGCAAACCTCGCCGGTTTTGACGAGGCGATTGTGCTCGATTCGCATGGTCACGTTTCGGAAGGCTCTGCGATGAATATTTTTATTGTGCGCGATGGCGTGTTGATCACGCCACCCATCACGGATAACATCCTCGAAGGCATCACGCGCCGCTCGATCATGGACCTTGCCAAAAAGGAACTTGGTCTGGAGGTGTTCGAACGCTCGATTGACCGCACCGAGGTTTTCATCGCGGATGAGATGTTCATGACGGGAACCGCGGCGCAGGTGGTGGCTGTGACGAAAGTAGATCACCGCCCTGTCGGCAGCGGCTCAATGGGACCTGTGACCTCGAAGCTGAGGGCGATGTTCGACGATGTGGTGCGTGCAAAGAACCCGAAGTATTCGGGTTGGAACGTGGCAGTGTAGCCCAAACCCAGTTCCACTATTCCATCGGCAATATAATTAACGTCCCTTCGCCGCCGTATCAACTTTTTGGCTGATACGGCGGCGTTTTATCATGATATGGAGGGATATCCTGGGAGGGCATGGATTTACTTGAAGGCAGGTATGGCGGCTTTGCTTTATATTCGCCGGTTTCAGGTTTGGATTGCCGATAGGCGTGTTATTTTGCTGGGGAAGGCGTATAATGATCTTGGGCGGAAATGTTTCCAATGGCTGATCCGATTTCCTGGGAGATTGTTTAAAGGTGTCTGGATTGACGTCCTGCTATGATTTTTCGATTCCGGAAAGGAGAGAAAAATGAGTTTTTTTCGAAACCTGTTTAAAAGTCGTTCCCCGGCTTCCGGTTTTCATGCGAGTGCCTGGGAAATGGGAAGGCGGGGCGGCGACGAAACGGCGTTGGGAGATGCGATTGCAAGGGGACTTTACCTGCCTGAAGCAGGGAGCGAAGCAATTGGCTATTACGACCCGGCGATTGCCCCTTTTCGCGTTTTACCAGACGGCCGAATTGCTTTGCTGTATGATCCTGAATGGAATCATACACTCGAACGACTTCAGGCGGATCAGGCAAGACTCCGCGCCCAGGGCGGGATCGTTTATACCCAGCCGATCGAAGAAAATATGCGGGGCCGGTTTGCCGCGCTTGCCATTGCAATTCAACTCGGGCTTTCTTCCATGGAGGAGGTTTGGATTGCTTTTCAGCATTTGTTGGAAAATGAGGCAATTGCCACCTTCCTGGCAGGAACTACGACAAATCATTTTTTCTTCAAATATACCGAGGGAGCAATCTGGTTCTCGGAGGAAGTTGCAAGCGAACTCATTCTTAACTCTCTTGCTAATTTGTTGCTGATAGACCCGGAATTCTCCAAAGTTCACTCCATCGAGGAGTTTGAAGCGGAGGCGGTTGCAATGTTGGAGAGACGAAAGCATGAGATGAAGAGTCCATTCTGACCTTAAGGCGAATCGCTTAAGTTGAATCCCACCGCCATATCCCATTTCGACTCAAAGATACATCTTGAATTCTGTGGGTTGATTTGTACTGCTTTCGCCCTTAATTCCAACACTCCTCTAACGCTGCATTGACATTTCGTCTATGCGGCGTTTGTTATAATGCCCGCATTAGTAAGACCGACTTAAGTCGGTCTTGCGGGAGTTACAACCATGATGCGATTTGACCGATTTACCGAGAGAGCGCAGGAAGCCGCGCAGCGTGCCGCGGAGATCATCCAGCGCTATGGTCACAACCAGATCGATACCGAACACATCCTGCTGGCGTTGATCGAACAGCCCGGCGGGGTGATTCCCCAAATCCTCGAAAAACTGAGCGTCAGCGCCCAGGCGTTAACCGAAAGACTCGACGCCACGTTACGCGCCAGCCCGAAAGCGAACATCTTCGGCGGCGGAGCCGGGCAGATTTTCATCACGCCGCGCGTCAAGCGGATCATTGACCTTGCCAACGAGGAAGCCAATCGCCTGAAGGATGAATATATTTCGACCGAGCATATCTTTCTGGCGATCCTGACCGAACGCAACACCCCCGCCGCCCGCATTTTGGAATCTGCCGGGTTGACCCGTGACCGCGTCTACGATGCGATTCGAGACCTGCGCGGCGGTCAACGCGTGACCGATCCACAGGCGGAGACGAAGTACCGCACCCTCGAAAAATATTCGCGCGACCTGACCCAGCTTGCCCGCGAAG
>DAOTXI010000523.1:0-2980 GCA_034435475.1 Anaerolineales bacterium | reverse complement strand
GGCGGACCGATGGCGGCAGGGCAAACCCCCGAAGGTGAAACGATTGATTTGATCTCCGTCTTTGAAGGAGTCGGCGCGTATTCTGCGGGCAAGATCGACGAAAAACGCCTCATCCTGCTGGAGAAATTTGCCTGCCCTTCCTGCGGCTCTTGCTCCGGGATGTTTACCGCCAACTCCATGAACTGTCTCATGGAAGCGCTGGGATTGGCTCTGCCGTATAACGGCTCGGCATTGGCGAAGACTCCTGAACGTGAAGACTTGGCGAAGCGAGCGGCGGCTCAGATCATGACCTTGATCGAGCGTGACATCAAACCGCGCGACATCGTCACTGCCGATGCCATTGATGATGCGTTCGCGTTGGACATGGCAATGGGTGGTTCGTCTAACACAGTGCTGCATACGTTGGCATTAGCCAACGAAGCCGGTGTGGACTATCCGCTGACCCGCATCAATGCGGTGGCAGACAAAGTGCCGCACATCTGCAAGGTGAGCCCGGCGGGCAAATGGCACATGGAAGATGTGCATCGCGCGGGCGGAATCCCAGCGATATTGAACGAAGTACAGCGGGGGACGGGCATGTTGCATTTAGACCGCATCACGGTCACTGGGAGCACGTTGGGGGAATCGATCAAAGATGCAGAAATCAAAGATGAAGAAGTGATTCGACGTTATGAAAATGCACACTCCAAGCGCGGAGGCTTGTCCATTTTGTTTGGCAACCTCGCGCCAAATGGGGCGGTGGTGAAGGTCGGTGGTGTCAGTGAAGCCATGATGAAGTTTGAAGGTCCGGCTGTGATCTTTGAATCGCAGGATGAAGCCATGGCGGGGATTTTGGCGGGCAAGGTCAAGGCTGGCGATTGTGTTGTGGTGCGCTATGAAGGTCCCAAAGGCGGACCGGGGATGCAGGAAATGCTCTCGCCCACATCCGCCATCATGGGGCAGGGGCTCGGCGACAAGGTCGCGCTCATCACCGATGGACGTTTCAGCGGCGGCACGCGCGGCGCGTGTATCGGTCACGTCTCACCAGAGGCGGCGGCGCGCGGTCCGATTGCGGCGCTTCAGGCTGGGGATGTGATTCAAATTGATTTGGCGGCGCGCAGCCTCAACGTTAAGTTAAGCGAGGCGGAGATTCAGAGTCGGCTTGAGGCGCTGCCGAAGTTTGAATCCAAAGTCACATCCAAGTGGTTGAAACGTTATTCGCATTTTGTGACGAGCGCAGACACGGGCGCGGTACTTCAAAGTTAACCGTCATTGCGAGGAGGGTGTTCTTCCCGACGAAGCAATCTCCAACTTAATCATGTGATTGCTTCGGGCAAAGAACAAGAGCGCCCTCGCAATGACGATAAGGAGAAGAAATGAAACTAAAAGGTGCAGAAATTGTTTGGGAGTGTCTGGTGCGCGAAGGCGTGGAAGTGGTCTTTGGCTACCCGGGCGGGGCGAATATGCCTATATATGATGCGATGTTGAATTATCCCGTTCATCATGTGTTGGTGCGGCATGAGCAGGGTGGGGCTCACATGGCGGATGGGTATGCCCGCGCTTCGGGCAAAGTGGGTGTGGCAATGGCTACTTCTGGACCCGGCGCAACCAATCTGGTGACTGGTATTGCTACGGCGATGATGGACTCGGTTCCTGTAGTGTTTATAACGGGACAAGTTGCGGCGCATTTGATCGGCGGGGATGCGTTTCAGGAAACCGATGTGACGGGCATCACGCTGCCGATCACCAAACATAATTATTTGGTGACGCGCGCAGAAGAGATCGCAGAGACCATTCGAGAGGCTTTTTATATTGCCAAGAGTGGGCGCCCCGGACCTGTGTTAATTGATATTTGTAAAAACGCGCAAGTTGAGTCGTGCGAGTTTGCATACCCGGATGAGCCGGAGTTGCCGGGCTACAAGCCGGTGATGCATTCGCCGCGTCCGCTTTTGGATGAAGCGGTGAAGCTGATCGAAAAGGCGAAGCGTCCCATCATCTTGTGTGGACATGGTGTCATCATGTCTAATGCAGAAGAGGAATTGATGCAGTTCGCGGTTCGGACTCAGACGCCAGTTGCATCCACACTTCTTGGCTTGGGTGCCTTCCCGGCTTCTCATGAATTAAGTCTCGGCATGATGGGTATGCATGGTGAAGTGCATACCAACCTCGCCATCCAAAACTCAGACTTGATCCTCGCTTTTGGTATGCGCTTTGATGACCGTGTGACCGGTACGCTAAAGACCTATGCGCCCAAGGCGAAGAAAATCCACGTAGAAATTGACCCGGCTGAAGTTCACAAGAATGTGTTTGCTGATGTGCCATTGGTCGGCGACTTGAAAACAGTTCTGCGAGACATCATTCCATTGCTCGACGAATACGACCACGAAGATTGGAAACAGGAGATCAATCAGTGGAAAGCCGAAGCGGACGCCCGCAGCATCATGAACTGGGAGGACGATGGCAAGTTGTATGTGGCGCATCTCATCGGCGATATTTGGAAGGCAACCGGCGGCGGCGCGATTGTGACGACGGATGTCGGTCAGCATCAGATGTGGGCGGCGCAATATTATCAGTTGGAAAAACCGAATCGTTGGATCACCTCTGGCGGCGCGGGCACGATGGGATTTGGCCTACCCTCTGCCATCGGCGCATGGTTCGCGGCGAAAGATCAGGAAATTTGGGCCATTGCGGGGGACGGCGGTTTTCAAATGACGGCCGCCGAATTGACCACTGCCGTGCAGGAAGGCGCCAACGTCAAAGTCGCCATTATGAATAACAGCTTTCTCGGCATGGTGCGTCAGTGGCAGGAGTTCTTTTTTGAGAAGCGTTACTCGGCGGTGAATATGCTTGCGCCCGATTTTGTGAAACTGGCAGAGGCGCACGGAGTCCCCGCGAAGCGTGTCACCAAGCGCGAGGAAGTAAATGAGGCGATTGAGTGGGCGCGGAATACACCGGGTCCCGTCGTCCTCGAATTCCGCGTAGAGATGGAAGATGCGGTCTA
>DAOTXI010000522.1:0-3610 GCA_034435475.1 Anaerolineales bacterium | reverse complement strand
ATGGCGTCTCTCGGTTTGCCCGGTCTTAACGGCTTTGTCTCCGAGTTCATGATCGTGCGGGGTTCCTACCAGCCGCTGACGATCTACACCGCCATCTCCATGCTCGGATTGCTCTTCACCGGCGCATACATTTTGAAGGGAATTAAGAAAGTCCTTCACGGACCGATGAACGAACACTGGGCGCATGGCGAACACAAACTGACCGAGATCAACACCCGCGAGATTCTCGTCATGGCTCCGCTCATGGCGTTGATGCTGTTCACCGGTCTCTGGCCCCGCTGGATTTTGGAGATCATCAACAAGGCAGTGACAGCGCTGTTTTAGAGAATAGAGAATAGAGACTGATGATTGAACCATCGCAATTACCAATTACCAATCTCCATTTACCACCCCCGAGGTGATTATGACTTTTCCCATCTTAAGTGTTATTACCTTCCTCCCCTTCGCGGCGGGCATCTTCATCCTGATGCTCCCTGCGAACCGGAAGAATGAAGCCCGCGCGACCGCCCTTGCCGCGGCAGTGATTGACTTACTGCTCTCCGCCTGGGTCTACGTGCAATACCTGACGCAGAACATGACGGGCTATCAATTCGTCGAAAAATATGCCTGGCTCAACATCCCTCCGCTCAATATCGCCCTGCACTTCGGCGTGGACGGCATGAGCGCCCCGCTCGTTTTGCTGACCGGCATCGTGATGTTCACCGGCGTGCTCATCTCCTGGGGCGATGACGACCCGCATGTCATGGCGGGCATCCAGGACCGACCACGCGAGTTCTTTGCCTTTCTCTTCCTGCTGGCGGGCGGCGTCTTCGGCGTCTTCGTCTCGCTCGATCTGTTCATGCTGTTCTTCTTCTACGAGATCGCGGTCTTCCCGATGTACCTGCTCATCGCCATCTGGGGCTGGGTCAAGACCCGCGAATATGCGGCGATGAAATTGACCCTGTACCTGTTCATCGGCTCGGTGGTTGCCCTCGTCGGCGCGCTTGCCATGTATTGGACACAATACCAGAATACCGGCGTGCTTTCCTTCGACATGCTCGAAATGGAAAATGCCGGGTTCTCAGCCGCCTTCCAGAACATCTGGTTCCTGCCGGTCTTCCTCGGTTTTGCCGTGCTGGGCGGCATCTGGCCCTTCCATAACTGGTCGCCGGATGGTCATGTCGCCGCGCCGACCGCCGTTTCCATGTTCCATGCGGGCGTGCTGATGAAACTTGGCGCGTTCGCCGCCTTGCGCGTGGGCGTCATGCTCCTGCCCGAAGGCGCAAAACACTGGTCGTGGCTTATCATGACCTTTGCAGGAGTCGCAGTCGTTTACGGGGCATACATCGCCTACGTCCAAACCGACTTGAAATACATGATCGGCTTTTCCTCGGTATCGCACATGGGGCTGGTGATGCTCGGCATCTCCACCCTCAATGAAACCGGCTTGCTTGGCGCGGGCGTGCAGATGTTCTCGCACGGCGTCATGACGGCTCTCTTCTTTGCTGTCACTGGCATGATCTACGACCGCTCTCACACGCGTATGATCCCCGAACTGGGCGGCATTGCAAAAGTCATGCCGTTTGCCACCATCGGCTTCATCGTGGGCGGTCTGGTTTCGATGGGCATGCCCGGCTTCTCCGGCTTCGTCGCCGAGTTCCCGATCTTCATGGGTGTCTGGGGCGAGCAATGGCTGGTGGCGGTCATCGCCAGCATTTCCATTGTCATTACCGCGGCTTACATCATGATGAACATCCGCAAGGTCTTCTTCGCGCCGATGCCTGAACATCTCGAAGGGCATGTCGGTGACATCACCATCCTGGATAAGGTCGCCATCACCACGCTTTGCCTATTCATGATTGGCATCGGAGTCTTCCCGTCGATGATGGTGCCGATGGTTGAACGCGGAGTTTCCTATATCATGACCCTGCTGGGAGGTGCATAATGTTTACGACGACGACCTTCGCCTCCATTCTCCCCGAAATTTTGATCCTGACCATTGGGCTTTTGGTCCTCATCCTTGAGCCGTTCTGGAAGGATGAGCAAAAACGCAACGCGGGCTGGCTTACCGCCGGCGGACTCTTCCTTGCCATGATCGTCAGCCTGCTTTTTGGGCGTCCCACCGAACCGACCGAGACCCTCGGCGGCATGATCCGCTTTGATTGGCTGGGCTTCTTCCTCAAGATGATCTTCATGTTCTCAGCGGCCGCAACCGCCCTGCTTTTGATGGACCATGAAAAGGCGGGGAAACGAGGCGAGGCCTATCTGCTCATGCTGGCGTCCCTGATCGGCATGAACCTCATGGCGTCCTCCGCCGACCTCGTCATGCTCTATCTCTCCATCGAGACTGCCTCGATTCCGCTTTACATCCTCTCTGGCTTTCTGGTGGACGATGAACGCTCGACCGAGGCGGGTTTCAAGTATTTTCTCTATGGCACTCTGGCTTCGACCGTGATGCTCTACGGTTTTAGCCTTCTGTTCGGTTTCTCCGGCACAACGGACCTATACGCCATTGCCACAGCATTGACATCGGGAAAGATTTCGGCATTGCTTGCCTTTGGCGTGGTGATGCTCGTTGTTGTCGGATTGGGCTTCAAAGTTTCCATCGTCCCCTTCCATTTTTGGGCTCCCGATGTTTACGAAGGCGCGCCGACCCCTGTGGCGGGTTTCCTCTCCACCGCTTCAAAGGCGGCGGGTTTCGCGGTCATCCTTCGCCTGTTCTTCGTGGTATTCCCGCAATATGACGGCATCTGGACGAAGGTTTTCGCCGTCCTGACTGCCAATTCGATGACGGACGGCAACCTGCTGGCATTGCCGCAGACGAATATCAAACGCCTGCTGGCATATTCGTCCATTTCTCATGCCGGGTATGCGATGATCGGCGCTGTGGCGTTCAGTCAACTTGGGGCGGCGAGTGTGGTCTTTTATATGGCGGCATATGTTGCCACCAACCTGCTCGCGTTCGGTCTGGTGATGGCGTTCAGCCGCGTCACCGGCTTGGAGGACATCAAGGATTATGCCGGTCTCAGCCGCCGCAACCCACTCATGGGACTGATGATGCTGGCGGCTTTCCTCTCGCTGGCGGGCATGCCTCCCTTCGGAGGGTTCGTGGCGAAGGTTTTCGTCTTCGCCGCGGGCGTTCAGGCGAACTACACCTGGCTGGTCGTGGTCGGCATCATCAACTCGATCATCGGTGTGTACTACTATCTGAACGTGTTGAAATTCGTCTATCTCTACCGCCTGCCGGATCAAGACGAGGAGAACCACCCGGTTCCGCTTACGCAAGCCTATACCATTGCCCTTGTGGCGCTGGTCCTTGGCGTGATCGTGATGGGCACGCTCTTCACCCCCTTCTTCAACTGGTCGGATGCGGGCGCGTTGAATTTGTTCTAGCCGACCATAAGACCGCGGACGATGGACGGCGGTCCGTCGTCTGCGGTTCATGGTCATGATTTAGAAAACAGAGACAATTCGAACGTAGTGAAAGAGGCGTGTTTGCGGGCTTGGAATCAGGTTCGGGTGTGGGTTAGGCGACTCGCGATTCCGGTCCCAAGCCCGTTTTTTATTCCTGTTTGACGCTCTTAGACCTGTCAGTTATAATTCGTGCGCTATGACACAAATGGAACTGGAA
>DAOTXI010000521.1:0-1933 GCA_034435475.1 Anaerolineales bacterium | reverse complement strand
CCGCATGGCTTGCGAGCCAATGGCGTTGACAATGCTCCAGACAATGCCGCCTTTGCGCCTGCCTTCTTCCATTGCCGCAAGCGTGTCGGCGGTCTCGCCGGATTGTGAAATGGCGAGTACCACCGTATTCTCGTCCACAATCGGGTCGCTGTAACGAAACTCCGAGCCGATGACCACTTCCACCGGCACGCGGGCGATCTTTTCGATCAGGTATTTACCCACCATGCCCGCGTATGCCGCGGTGCCGCAAGCGGTAATGTAAATACGCTGAATGCGCTTCGCCAGTTCGGGCGTCAGGTTCAGCTCCGGCAGGCGGATGCGCCCCTCTTTGAAGTCCACCCGCCCGGCGAGGGTATCGGTCAGCGCCCGCACCTGCTCATGGATTTCCTTCTGCATGAAGTGTCGGTATTCGCCCTTCTCGGCAGAGACGGCATCGAAGGCAATCGTATGCACTTCCGGTTTTACTTCCTCGCCATCGAGCGTTTCGATGCGCGCGCTGTCTTTGGTCACCACCACCATCTGGCGCGACTCAAGGAAGATCATGCGGCGGGTGTGTTCCAAAATCGCGGGGATATCCGAAGCGAGAAAATTCTCGCCTTCGCCCAACCCCACCACAACGCCCCCGGCATTTCCGATGCGGGCGGCGATGATCTTGTCCGGCTCATCGGCAGAAAGCAGCAGAACGACATTCGCGCCCTCGATCTGTTGGAAGGTGCGGCGCGCGGCTTCTTCAAATGAAATCCCCGCCGCTTTATTGTGTTCTGCAAGATGGACAATGGTTTCGGTATCCGTATCTGAATTAAATGTCACCCCTTCCGCGCCGAGTTCATCTTTCAATTCCAAAAAATTTTCGACGATGCCGTTATGCACCACCACCATTCTGCCGGTGTTGCTGATATGTGGGTGCGCATTCCGGGCAGATGGCGCGCCGTGTGTTGCCCAGCGGGTGTGACCGATGCCCGGCGCGCCTTCGAGCGGTGACTTGGCGACAAGGTCCACCAACTGCTGCAATTTACCCGCATCCCGGCGGATGTTGATCTGATTGTTTTTGATGACTGCAATTCCGGCTGAGTCGTAGCCGCGATATTCAAGGCGTTTTAAGCCGTTCAGGATGATCGGCGTTGCTTCGCGCGCGCCGATATAACCGACGATTCCACACATGATAGGGGGTCCTCCATTTTTTTGTTTGAGTTGTTTAGAATTTAAGAGAGCCGATGACTTGCCGCTTCTTTACCTGACCTGCAGCTGGTCTGCGACCCATGCCTTTTGCCATGCCTTGAGGTTTGTTCCGCAGTCACCCGCGGGTTTGTCCTCTTGGTTTCATCTGGAGGGGAATGATGGGCGGGTCATGGCAGACCCGGAAGGCTTCCGCTGATCTTTCGATTTTTTCCATGGGGCTGATCGAGCAGGGCAATGCTCGTATCAAGATCAGTCCCATGGGTAGCTCCATTTCGCAATGGAGAACCTTCATCCTCGTCAACCCCGCGCGGTGCGGGGTCCATGCGCTGTCATTCCCGATTTTATTTGTGCTTGTACCTCCTTTTCAAAATAACGGGCAGGATTATACCGTAAAAACTAACACCAACCGGCTGGCTGGTGTTAGTTTTTTTTAGATCAAGTTGTCTCAACCTAGCAGTCCGTACAAATCGGAGTAAACGTTGGCGATGGCGTTGGCGTTCTGGTCGGTGTGCGTGTGGGTGTTGGGGTTACGACTGTCGGTGTACGCGTGGGTGTGCGCGTGGGTGTGTGCGTGATGGTAGGCGTGCGCGTGATGGTCGGGGTGTTCGTCCTAGTGGGCGTGCGAGTAGGCGTGCGCGTGATGGTGGGCGTGCGCGTGATGGTCGGCGTGCGCGTGATGGTCGGCGTGCGCGTGATGGTCGGCGTGCGCGTGATGGTCGGTGTGGATGTGATGGTCGGCGTACGTGTTGGGGTG
>DAOTXI010000520.1:0-1593 GCA_034435475.1 Anaerolineales bacterium | reverse complement strand
GTGCGTAAGGTGAGTAAAAATTACGAAGAACCCGCCCGCAACGATGCGCCGTGTCTTTCGTATATCTTTCCAGGCTTACAAAATCCCCGAAAGGGATTAAATTTTTATACAGGAGAAACACTTATGAACAAATCCGGTCGTTCTCAACTGGCGCTGGGCATCATCCTGCTTCTCGTCGGCGGGTGGTTCCTGCTCAATCAGGTCAACCCCACCTTTAAGAACTTCTTCGAACCGTATACCGAATGGCCCGCCAACATGCTGTTGATCGGCGCGGGCATTCTTGTAGTGGGGCTAGCCACCGGGTCGCCCGGAATGGCTGTCCCCGCTGCTATTGTGGCGGGCATTGGCGGGATTTTCTATTATCAGGAAGCCACCGAAAACTATAACTCCTGGTCATACATGTGGACCCTCATCCCCGGCTTTGTCGGCGTGGGCACTGTTTTGCAGGGCTTGCTTGGCGAGAATACCGGTCCGAATCTCAAGCGTGGTTTGAACCTTATGGTCATCAGCGCTGTTCTGTTCCTGGTCTTCGCCGCCTTTCTTGGCGGGTGGAATATCCTTGGTGAGTTCGGTCCGGCGGTTCTGCTGATACTTCTTGGTCTCTACGTTCTTGGTAGCGGACTTTATAAAACTTTCCGCAAGCGGGAGGGATGAATGAATCGCAACCAACTGTTTTGGGGGGCAGTTTTGCTTTTGGTCGGCAGTCTGATGCTAGCAAACGAGATGGGCGTGCGATTGCCGAACGGCAATTCACTCATGAGTCTGATATGGCCTCTTCTACTCATCGGGCTTGGGGTTTGGGTGATGCTGGGCGTGTTTCTGCGGAGAGAGTTGGAATCTGAATCCGCCAGCATTGATCTGCAAGGCGCGCGGGAAGCGGTCGTGCGCATCAATCATGGAGCGGGTGAATTTCGCCTGCATGACGGCGCTACGGCGAATGAACTCCTGCACGGGACTTTCAATGGGGGATTGGATTCGAATGCCTCTCGAAACGGCGACAGGCTCGAGGTCCGGTTGCGACCCGTGAACGATTTCCTCCCTTTGCGGCCTTTTGGCTTCCATAACCAGCGCGATTGGGATGTTGCGTTCAGCCGGAGCATCCCTGCCCGGTTGGATATGAATTTGGGCGCGAACAAATCCACAATTGACCTTCGCGAGTTGAACATCACGGATATCAAATTGAAATCGGGAGCGAGCGATAAGACATTGACCCTGCGCGCCCGCGGTCGCCTCAACGCGGACTTTGAAATTGGCGCGGCGTCTCTGACCATTATCGTGCCTGACGGTGTTGCTGTCCGCGCAAATGCCACTGTCGGCGCGGGAGATTTCCTGATGGACAGGTCGCGCTTTCCATCGAACGAATCTCCGGATTTTGCCAGCGCGCCAAACGCAGTCGATATTCACGTTCGGGGCGGCGCGGCTTCGGTCAGGGTCAGGTAGGAGACAACGAAATGAAACGATTCGATTCAAGAATTATCATCGGTCTGCTTTTGCTGGCAGGGGGTGGGCTGGCGCTGGCGCAAAACCTGGGCTATCTGGAAAATGCGTCGGATTATTTCTGGGGCGGCGTGTTTCTGATCGGCGGGTTGGCAT
>DAOTXI010000519.1:0-2988 GCA_034435475.1 Anaerolineales bacterium | reverse complement strand
CGTTGAAAGCGATCCAGTCAACGAAAATCGTTGAAAAAACGATCTATGGGATCGCGTCCGTTCTCACCGGCTGGAGTTACATCCCTCTTGTCGATTACGCCATCGGCATGGAAGGCTTCCGCTTTATTGCCGTATATTTGCTGGTGGCGCGGGATTCTCAAAAATCCTTTTGGAAGAATTTGCCATCCGCTCTCAAAGCCTGGGCATGGACAATCATCATTCCGCTCGGCATCGTCATCTGGCGCATCTTCTTCTTCGCCAACGAACGCAAGGCGACGGACATCGGCGGGCAGTTGAGCGTGTTCTTTGCCAACCCGGTCGCTGTCTCTGTGGATTGGTTCTTCCAAACGTACAAGAGTCTTTTGAATCTCAGCGTGCTGGCGTGGATAAACCAATTTCCCACCTTCATTCAGTCCATGCGGTTGCGCGATATTGCGTTTGGCGTTTTGCTCGCTATAGTTGTCATCCTCATCGTCGTTTACGCAGAGAGGAGAATCAAACTCTCGGCGGAGTCAAAGCCGATAGATGGCGACCAGACTCAAATCACGAAAGAGGCGTTACTCCTCGGCGGGCTGGGGATGGTCTTCGGAATCCTGCCGGTCGTGATGGCAAATCGTTATGTGGATATCGCAGGTTTCTCGCATTACGGCCTGCCCGCGTCGCTTGCGGCGGCGGTCTTCATGGCGGCAGCCTTCGAGTTGATTTCCATTCCCCGCGCGCGGGCGACAATACTCTACTCGATTATCGGCTTTGCGGCGCTTTCGCATTTTTCGATTGCGACGAATGCCGCGACGGAAATTAACGCTCTGGAGAATTTCTGGCGGCAGGTCAGTTGGCGCGTGCCTGCGCTTCGCCCCGGCGCAACGCTTGTGATTTATTATCCCATGCCCGGCATGGGTGATGGCGGGCTGGCGTTGATCGAAGCCGCGAACGTCATGTATTTTCCCGATGCAACAAATGAAGTTCCGGTGCATTATCCGCTCGCAGGGCTGACGTTGAACAGCGAAAACCTGCCCGGCATTTTGGACGGGACTCAGGTTCAAGAGTCGGGGTATCGTAGTCATACCTATACAATTGATTACGCAAATGTGCTTGTGATGAGCCAGCCGACATTGAATTCTTGCGTGCATGTGATGGATGCGGCGACTCCGTTGATCTCGGAATATGACCCGCTCGATGTTTCGCTCGCCGCGCCTCGCTCGAACGTCGAAAATGTGATCGTGGATTCCGAACCTGTCTCGCCGCCGGAATCTATTTTTGGAAACGAACCCGAACGCGGCTGGTGCAATTATTTTCAGGAAGCAGATTTGGCGGCTCAGGTCGGTGACTGGGAGCGGGTTGCCGCTCTTGGAGATGAAGCCATCGCTTTGGGCTTTGCCCCCGAAGACCGCGTGGAATGGCTTCCCTTCCTCAAAGGATACGCCATCACCGGCGATGCCGAGGCGTTGAAGCAGTTGTCGAAGCGCATTGTCGGCGAGCGGACGATCCGCTTGCAGGCGTGCGAATGGCTGGCGAATATCGAACAGCCGCTGACCGATGAAGTCAAACAGGCAGTCGGTGAATTTTATTGTAAGAATTCAGAGTAAACTCTGATTTGTATTTAAAAGTAGGTTAGGCTTTCAGCCTGACATGGTTGGAAGAAATAGGCAATGGCGGCTACAAGCCCGCCCTACTAAAAAAGAGGTATTCATGGATTGGAAAAATCAGGCAGTGCTCGTCACCGGCGGGACCGGGTCCTTCGGCAAGAAGTTTACAAAAATTTTGCTCGAGGAGCAGCAGCCGAAGAAGGTCATCATCTTCAGCCGCGACGAGTTGAAACAGCATGAAATGCAGGTGGGCGGGTTCAACGACGAACGCCTGCGCTATTTCATCGGCGATGTGCGCGACCGGGAGCGACTCGTCCGCGCCATGCATGGAGTCGATATCGTCGTCCATGCGGCAGCGCTCAAGCAGGTTCCTGCCTGCGAGTACAACCCGATGGAAGCCATCAAGACCAACATCATGGGCACGGCCAACGTGGTTGAAGCGGCCCTCGATGCAGGCGTGACCAAAGTCCTCACCGTCAGCACCGATAAAGCCGTCAGCCCGGCGAATTTATATGGAGCCACAAAACTCGCAGCGGAGAAATTAACGATTCAGAGTAATGCCTATGCTGGGGGCTCGGCAACCCGCTTCTCCTGCGTCCGATACGGGAACGTCGTCGGCAGTCGCGGCTCGGTGGTTCCGTTATTCCTCAAGCAGCGTTCCAATGGCAAAATCACCATCACCGATGACCGCATGACGCGTTTCTGGCTTTCGCTGGAGCAGGGCGTCCGTTTCGTCATCCACAGCATCGAACAGATGGAAGGCGGCGAAGTCTTCGTCCCCAAAATCCCCAGCACCAAAGTGACCGACCTCGCCCGCGCCATCGCCCCGGACGCGAAGCTGGAGATCATCGGCATACGACCCGGAGAGAAATTGCACGAAATGCTCATCTCGGAGGATGAGGCGCGGCACACGGTTGAGTTGGAGAAAATGTTCGTCGTCCAGCCTGCCGAGGCGACCTGGTTCGGCTACTCCTGGCAGGATAGGGGTACAATTCCCAGCGAAGGTTTTTCATACTCCAGCGACAACAACACTGAGTGGCTCGACGTGGAAGGAATCAAGAAATACATCGCGCCGTTCGAGGAATTGTTTGCGCAGGGAAAATTGGAAGGATAAGGAAAGTGTCACGTGGCGCAAAGCGCCATGGCGCCGAAGGCGCTCATATCAGGTGTCAAGTTCCAGGTGAAAGCCTGATACATGACACCTCGCACCTGAAACCTGGAACTTAACCCATGAAACTCTTACTCACCGGCGTCAGCGGACTTCTCGGAATCAACTTCGCCCAGGAGATGATGGACAAACACGAGATCATCGGCGTGGATCGGGGCAAACTCAAAAGCGCCCCATTCAAGGTTTTGAAACACGACCTGCTTGAACCCGACGCCGTGGATAAAGTTCTTGATG
>DAOTXI010000518.1:0-3225 GCA_034435475.1 Anaerolineales bacterium | reverse complement strand
CGATTCCACAGGTAATCCCAAAACCCGCCCCAGAAGGAACCGCCTGCGCGTGAAAGGTCTGCGGCGGCGAGCATGGTATCAATATCCACGGTAAAGCCGACGGCTCCGGGGTCAATATGGAAGACGGCTTCGCCATAATGGACTTCGATGGGGGAGGTGTAGACTTCGAGCAGTCGTTGCGAGGCTTCGGCGGGCGCGAGTCCATCCACCGGGACTCCGGCAATGGTCATCCTAGCTGGGTACCCGGTGCGCTGCCGGCTGTAGGCAATGAGCGAGACAACTGTAAGGACGAAGGCGCCAATCAGAAACAGAATCGAAACGCCGCGTAGAATGGTGTTGGTGTTGCGGTTTCTCACGCTGGTGTTTTACCTCCGATGACTTGATTCATGACAAAAATCACGGAAAAAGTATAACATACCGAACTGGTAGGGCTGTGCTAGAATAAATCAGAAATGGGCTGTGTAGTCGGCGTTTTCGGACGCCTTGAAGCCCGAATAAATATCCCTTATCCAAAAAGGATGGATATGCTCCGCTCATTCTTCATCTACCTTTCCAAGGCTGCCTGGGCGCAGCGACTGATCACCAGCTGGGGATTTGCCTGGCGGACCGCTTCACGCTTTGTTGCAGGTACGAATCTGGCGGATGCCTTAAAGGCCGTGCGCGAGTTGAATGCCAAGGGCATCAATGCCACACTCGATCATCTCGGCGAGCATACCAACGCCCCCGAGGAAGCCCAGCAGGCGGCGGAAGATATTTATGCCACCCTGGATGCAATTGGCGCAGAGCCGGGGTTGAAAAGCAACGTCTCAATTAAATTAACCCAGATCGGCATGGGGCTGGATGAGAGCCTGTGCGCCGAAAATCTGGAACGGATCCTGTCCCGCGCCAAAGCTGCCAATACCTTCATCCGGGTGGACATGGAGGATACTCCGTATACAGACAAGACCATCAATCTGCATTATCTTATGCGTGAAAAAGGGTATGAAAATCACGGCATAGTGATACAGGCATATTTGTTTCGCACCGAAGCCGATACGCGGAGGTTGCTTCAAGACGGCATTCGCATCCGCAATGTGAAGGGCGCGTATAACGAGCCGCCAGACAAAGCCTTCCCCAAAAAGGCGGATGTGGACGCGAACTTCGACCTCATTACCAAGATCATGCTGGATGCCGCGCTTGCCCAAAATTCGAGATTGAGCGATGACGGGCGCATTCCGCCCATCCCTGCCATTGCCACCCATGACGAGAAACGCATCCTTTTTGCAAAGAATTATGCCGAAAAGATCGGGCTGCCCAAAGATGGCATGGAGTTCCAGATGCTTTACGGCATTCGGCGTGATTTACAGGAGGCGCTCGTAAAAGAAGGTTACCTGGTGCGCGTTTATGTCCCATTTGGAACGCACTGGTATCCCTATTTTATGCGCCGTCTTGCGGAACGCCCTGCCAATATCTGGTTCTTCATTTCGAACTTTTTCAAGGGGTAACGCGGTCTCTCATCCGGCGGAAACCTGAAAACTTTGTAAAGCCCCGTTAGTCGGGGCTTTATTATTGACTGTATTGCCGCACTGAAATACAATAGCGGTCTGATCCCCAATCTTTCAAAGAAAGCAGACGATATGGTTTTATCCTCCTTCCCTCTCTCACCTGATCTTTATCTCGACCCCGGCTCAGGTAGTATCATCCTGCAAATGGTCATTGCGGCAATTTTAGGCGCAGGCGTTATCATCCGTTCTCAATGGTCGAAAATCAAAAAGCTTTTTGGCGGTAAGCCGACAGACGAGAATGAGTCCAGGGACGGCGAGGGCAATGGTGACAACTGAACGGGTATGCGCCTCGTTTCGCGACCCGAGCGGCTTCCTTTTTTCCCGCGAGGGAATCTTGTACCGGCAGGTCAACCAAAAGTATAGATCAGACTACTCCCTTCTTATTGAGTCAGGTCTCTACAATAATTTGACGAAAGCCGGACTGCTCATTTCGCACGAAGAGGTTGACACCCAACCGGAGGAGCCGACCCATGCTTTCAAGGTGATTCGCCCGCAGAAGGTGAACTTCGTCTCCTACCCATATGAATGGTCGTTTTCGCAGTTGAAAGACGCCGCTCTGGCAACCCTTTCCATTCAACGCCGCGCAATGAAGCATGGCATGTCGCTCAAGGATGCGAGCGCTTACAACATTCAATTTCACGAAGGCAAAGCCTGCCTGATTGACACGCTTTCTTTCGAGGCGCAAAAAGAAGGCGCGCCGTGGGTTGCATATAGACAGTTTTGCCAGCATTTTCTTGCGCCACTGGCGTTGATGGCGAAGGTGGATATCCGCCTTTCGCAATTGTTCCGCATCCATATTGACGGGGTCCCTCTTGACCTTGCGGCCCGCTTGCTCCCTTTTTCCACGCACCTCAATTTTGGATTGTTGACTCACATCCATTTGCACGCGAAAGCCCAGGCGCGATACGCAGGGGAGAAGGTCGAAGCCTCGCAGCGCAGGATAAGCAAAGAAGCGCTGATTGGTTTGGTGGATAATTTAAAGAGCACGGTTCAAGCCCTGGACTGGAAACCGGTCGGCACCGATTGGGGCGAATACTACACCTTTACCAATTACTCCGACTCGGCATTCGAGGAAAAGAAGCGCGTCCTGAACGAGTGGGTGGATAAGATTAAGCCCTCCTCGGTTTGGGATATGGGCGCAAATACCGGCGTCTTCACCCGCATTGCCTCTGATAAAGGGATCCCCTCCATTTCCTTCGATATTGATCCAGCGGCGGTGGAAAAAAGTTATAGACAGGTCAAATCGGCAAAAGAGAAGAACATCCTTCCGCTTGTAATGGATTTGACCAACCCCAGCCCGTCTCTGGGTTGGAACCACAGCGAACGGGACTCCCTTGCTGAACGCACCCCCACCGACATGATTTTTGCCCTTGCTCTCATCCATCACCTTGCCATTTCCAATAACGTCCCTCTTTCCCAGATCGCGGAGTTCTTTCACGGTCTCGGAAAGTGGCTGGTGATCGAGTTTGTGCCAAAGTCCGATTCGCAAACGCAAAAACTACTCGCATCCCGGGAGGATATTTTCGATGAGTATACAGTGGAGGGATTTGAAACGCAGTTCTGCAAATACTTCGGGATGCGAGAGAAACGCGTTGTAACCGGTTCGGAGCGGGTCTTGTATTTGATGGAAAATAAGATATCGTAATTTGCAGAATTGCCGCCGAACTGCAAGTTTTGATGT
>DAOTXI010000517.1:0-9407 GCA_034435475.1 Anaerolineales bacterium | reverse complement strand
AAAACGCCAGCACGATCATGTCGGCAGTCAGAAAGGAGGAGCGCCAGCGCAAATGATCCGATTCGTCGAAATACGGCTGGGCATTCAAGTCCGAGTCCTGCGCATCCTGAGCGAACGCTTCCTGCAATTCCTGCTCAAGATCGTATTGCCCATCAGGGTTGATGTAACGTGGACTAAAGAAAACCGAGCTAATCCCGCTTGCCACACCCCAAACCTCACGTTGTACTGCCGCATTGCGGGTGTCTGTTTCTGAATCCGCGTTCGGGTCGTACATCAGGTAGCCGAGTTCGTTGTACCTGAAATACGAGGTGAACGCCCGGTAATGTTCGTACGCGTAGACATGGTTGATGATTTCCGCTTTTTGCGCGCGGATGGAAGCGTCCAGCCCTGAAAAATCCTGGTCGGCGGCGGATGATACTGCCACCGAAGCCAGGCACGCCGCCGACGCGCCCAACACAGTCACAAGGGCGGTCAGGACGGCAACCCACGATTTAAAGTTATCCTTCTTTTCCATCTGCTCTCTCCTTTGGTCGAATTTTACGCTCCTGCTTTAAGATAAATTCCTGTCGGGTCCAATTCTTCTCTCAGGATTTTTAATTCCTTCTTTGTGACTTCTTCTGTTGTTTTGAGCGATGTCGCCGCCTTGAGGTCCCACCCCGTATTGGACCTCGCCTCTTCCGCCGTTCGGCCTGTGTGCAAAGCCGTGAGCGTCATCTCCCCTGAATCATCCGGCTCCAAAATGCCAATGTCTGTGACGACAGCCAGCATCCCGCCGCCGCGCAGTCCGCGATCCTCCCGCGAACCCTTCCCATTGATGAATCCCGCCGAGGTCATAAATTCCACTTTTTCGGGGAAGCGGCGCTTCTGGTGGGGGGTCATGATGTAACAGCGGTTTGCCCACGCCGCGATCTCCTGCGAACCACCCGAGCCAGGCAGCCGCACTTTAGGGTGCGCATAGTCGCCAATGGTTGTCGCGTTGATATTCCCGTACTTGTCAATTTGCGCGCCGCCCATGAAGCCCACATCCACGTTGCCGCGTTGCAGATAGTTCGAAAAAATATCGTACATGCTTACCACCGAAAGCGCGCCGCTCACAAGCGTCGGATCGCCGATGGAGAGGGGCAGGCGTTCAGGCTCCGCGCCGATGACTCCCGCTTCGTAGATCATGACCAGATTGGGCGCATGGGTCCGCTTGGCGAGGTTGCAAGCCAGGTTGGGCTGTCCCACGCCGACAAAGACGACATCCCCGTCGCGCAACAGGCGCGAGGCGTTGATGATCATAAGTTCAGCCGATGAATATTTGATTTCGCTCATGGTACCTCTTTTAGAAATGATTGCATAATATCGAATACTTCTTTTGGGCGTTCGAGCGGGAGAAGGTGGGTTGACTTTTCCAGCGTTTCCACGCGAACGTTGGGTTGTTTTCTCTTTATTAGTCTTGCTGTGCTTTCAAAAAAGGTGTCTGTTTCCCTGCCGCGTATAAAAAGTGTCGGCATTTCGAGTTTGGGCAGGTCTCGTAATATATCAAAATCATGCATCCCGGTGCGGTAGATCTGTGCCTCCCATTCGGGGGAATATACCAATTCAAAACCGCCATCTGGTTTTGGCTGGGTGATTCCTTCGATATAGACCTTCAAATTTTCGTCGCTCATATATCGGAAAATATCGCGGGATCGGTACCCACGGTAGACTGTTTCGAGGTTGTCGAAAACGCTGCGTCTCTTTTTCGCGCCTTTGATCAATGGGTGGAATCTTTCGCCCAGTCCAAGGATTCGAAAGGCGTGCCACAAAACCATGAAGCCCGGCATAAACAATACAGGGTCTATTAGCGCCAATGCCCGGAATTTTCCTGGGTCTCGCAGGGCCGCCCGGAGGGTGACGACTGCACCGATCGAATGCCCCACCCCAATCACCGATTTGGTTTCGCGCCCCTCAATGAAGCGAAGAAGATCATCCGACAGGGGATGCCAATACTTGAGCTCCTCCGCTTTGGCGTCACCCCATAATGGGCGGAGTTTCATCCCAAAGACATGGTAATGCTTTTGTAAAAGTTCGAATAATGGCTGGTAGCAGCCCGGAGGATAACCATTTGCATGAAGAAAGTGCAGCGGCTCCCCGTTGCCGCCGAGATCAAAATATTTCATCCGCCAATCCACGCTAATCTTCGCTAATGTTTTTAGGCATATTAATTTCGCGAACAAGGCGGGGATGTTTGGGTTGGGAGAACGCCAAACGTTTCCATTCGAGATTTTGGTGGGCGCCAAAGTTAATCAGAATGCCGACTTTCATTCCGGTTGCTTTTAGGTAATTTAAAATCTGCGCTTCGTCGCGAGAGGTTAATTTGTCTGTGGCTTTAATCTCAACAATTATTTTTTCAAAACAGATCAGATCTGCCTCGTAGAACTTTTTCAACGGCTTTCCTTTGTAGTCGATAAGTAGTTTTTGGCCGGGAAGTATAGGGATTTTTCTCGTCGTGGTTTCAATTTCCATTGCTTCTTGATAGACTGCTTCAAGGAAACCCGGTCCCAGATTGTTGTATACATCCATGGCTGCGCCAATGATTGCATAAACTTCTTCTTTGTATAGTAAATCCATGCTACATCCTTTCGCGTGGATTGGCGTAGATTAGCGGACTAATACCTGCCATAATTGATCTTCTCGCTATACTGCGCCCTGACCTTCAGCCGTTTATGCGTTTTCTCGCCGAGTTTTTTCCAGTACGCGTTGCGGTCTTTCACTCCATATACCCATTCGTCGAGATATTTTTGCGTGAGTTCCTTCGACTCGCTGATCTTGTCCCACGAGAGATAGAACTCGTTGTCGCGATCATAATATCCTTGTGAATAGGAAGGATGACTCGCAAATGGGACATGACATACCGCGCTGACGACGATTCCGGGAATCGCCGTCCGGTTCGGGTCCGAGCGGATGATGGATTCGTCCACGATCTCTTCGGCAGTGAGGATGACCTTCTTCGCGGCGAAGGCGGCTTCTTTTTGTTCGCCGATGATTCCCCACAGGTGGGCATTACCGTTCTTGTCCGCGCGTTGCACATGGACAATCGCCACATCCGGGTTGAGAGCCGGGACGACGATCACATCCTTTCCGCCGTATGGGTCCGGGATGCGTTTGATCTGCGGATTCGCTTTTTCCAAGTCCTCGGCTCCGGTTTGTTTCATCGGCAAAAACGGGAGTCCCGAAGCGCCTGCCTGCAAACGGGTAATCATCCCGAAGTGGGAATATTCCTCCCATTCCAATTCGCCGCGCTCAATCGCTCCGCGGACGATGCGCAGCGAACCCACGCCGGGATTTCCCATGTACGAGAAGATGACCTTCTTCGCGCATCCTGCCGCGACCATCTGGTCGTATATCAGGTCGGGGGTGGCGCGGGCAAGGGTGAGATTCTTCTTCCCCTGCCGGATGATCTCATGCCCCGCAGCGAAGGGGATTAAGTGGGTGAATCCGGCGGCATAGACCACATCGCCGTCGCTGAAATATTCTGAAATTGCCTTCTTGAGTGGAATTAGTTTCGTCATACTTTGGTATGTTTATCCTTTTTTATCCTTGCCATCTCCGCTGCCTCCGCCCTTGCCCCTGCCGGCACGCATCTTGCTCCACGCGCCCTTGAACCAGGAGAAACGGTTTGCCGCCGGGGGCGGGGCTTTCTTTCTGCGGAAGTAGTACCCGATTACCAGCAGGATCACCGAGAGGAAGAAGTAATCGAATTCGACCTTGTCCACCACATCGGAAACGACGAAAAGCAGAAATATCCCCATGCCCATCACAACAAAAAACGTGCCCATGCGGACTTCGATCGGGTCGTCGTTTTCCATGCCCGTATTTTACCGCAAGGGAAGGGATAATATTTTCTTTGATAACTTGTGTGTTTTATCCACCCCCGCTGCAAACATCGTCACTTCAATCTGCCGCTTCGTCAGTTTCATCATTTCAATGGCTTTCTCAGTAGAAACAGCCGCCGCTTTCAAAAAGTTTCCTGCCATGCCGCCCATGGTTGCGCCGAGAGCGATGCACTTGGCGATGTCGAGTCCATCTTTGAGTCCGCCGCTGGCGAAGACCGTCATTTCGGGAGCGGCTTTTTTGACGTTGAGAATCGAGTCCGCGGTGGGGGTGCCCCAGCCGACAAACGTTGCCGCGAGTTGACGGGTGAATTCGTCTGGCGCGCGGTGCATTTCCACTTGCGACCAACTCGTGCCGCCTGCGCCTGCTACATCAATTGCCGCAACTCCGCAATCGGCGAGGAGTTTGGCTGTTTTCTCTGAAATGCCCCAGCCCACCTCCTTTGCGATGACGGGCACTTCGAGTTTCTTGCAGACTCCTTCGATCTTTTTTGCAATGCCGACCCAGTTTGTATCGCCCGCATCCTGCACCGCCTCTTGCAGCGGATTGAGATGCAGATATAGCGCGTCTGCATGAATCATGTCTACGGCGCGGCGGCAATCGTCCATGCCGTAGCCGTAAATGAATTGAACGGCTCCGAGGTTGGCGAATAACAGAATATCTGGGGCAACATGGCGCACCTGGAATGTACGCGCCTGTTCGGGGTGTTCGATGGCGGCGCGTTGACTTCCGACCCCCATGGCGATTCCGCATTCCTGCGCGGCTTCGGCGAGGCGCAGGTTAATGGTCTCGGCTTCGTCCGTTCCGCCGGTCATCGAACTCACAAGGATGGGAGATGCCAGGGTCTTGCCGAACAGGCTCAGGCTTGTGTCGAGCCGGTTCAAGTCCACTTCGGGCAGGGCTTCATGGACGAAGCGATAATTCTCCAGCCCGGTGGTCAGCGCCGAGCGGACATCCTGCTCTAAGTTGATTTTAATGTGATCGGCTTTTCGCTGGTCTATCGGCGCAACTTTTGTCATGAGGGGGTGTTCCTGTGTTTGATTGACGGCTTGACAGTGCAAGCCATGCGATTACAATTTTCATCAAAATCCAACTGGAGGATGTCATGTCAGACACTTATACTGAATTGAAGACGATCATCAAAGACCTGCTCAACGTCGAAGAGGACAAGATCACAATGGAAGCCCGCTTCCGCGAAGAGCTTGAAGCCGATTCGCTCGACCTTGTCGAATTGATCATGGCGTTTGAAGACAAGTTCGGCGCGGAGATCTCGGACGAAGACGCCCAGAAGATCACCACCGTCGTCGAAGCCGTCAAATACATCGACGCGAACCGCAAGTAATTGTTTTGGGATTATAACCTTAGAGCCGCCCATGCCGGGCGGCTCTTTGTGATTCTTGATGAGGATTGATCGGTTACAAAGTAGGGGCGAAGCATTGCTTCGCCCCTACAAATGATTATTGTAATAACGTCGGAATTTCTTCTGGATGTTTCGCCACTTTGACCCCGGCGGCTTCGAGGGCTTTGACCTTGTCTGCCGCGGTTCCGGCTCCGCCTTCGATGATGGCTCCGGCGTGTCCCATGCGTTTTCCGGGAGGGGCGGTCTGCCCGGCGATGAAGGAGGCGACGGGTTTGGTCATCTTGGTGCGGATGAACTCCGCGGCTTTTTCCTCTTCATTGCCGCCAATTTCGCCGATCATGATGACTTTCTCGGTTTTGGGGTCGTGCTCGAACATTTCCAGCACATCGGTGAAGTTCGTGCCGTTGACCGGGTCGCCGCCGATGCCGACGCAGGTGGATGCGCCCATGCCGAGGTTCTTCATCGCATAAAGCACTTCATAGGTCAGCGTGCCGGAGCGTGACACCACGCCGACATTACCGGGGATGGCGATATCGCCGGGGATAATACCGACTTTGGCTTCGCCGGGAGTCAGCAGACCGGGGCAGTTTGGTCCGATCAGTCGGACGCCCTTCTGGTCGAGGTAATTGCGCACGCGCATCATGTCGTGAATGACGACGCCTTCGGTGATGCAGACAATGAGGGGCATGCCCGCATCTGCGGCTTCGAACATCGCATCGGGCGCAAAACGGGCGGGGACGAAGATGATCGAGGCGTTGGCGTCGGTTGCTTCCCTGGCGGATTTGACCGAATCGAAGACGGGAAACTTTCCATCCAAAACCCATTCACCGCCCTTGCCGGGGGTCACGCCGCCAACGATGATGTTCGAGTAGGCAGCCTTTTGCGTGGTGTGGAACAAGCCTTCGTTGCCGGTGATGCCCTGTACGAGAAGGCGGGTGTTTTTATCTACAAGGATACTCATATAATGGTTTGTCTCCGTCATTGCGAGGAGCGTTCGTTGCGACGAAGCAATCCGGGTATTAATCAGGAGATTGCTTCGTCGGGCTGTCGCCCTCCTCGCAAAGACATAATCAATTCTTTGCCGCCGCGACGGCTTTCTTTGCCGCATCCGCCAGGGTTTCAGCGGTGATCATCTTGGCGTTTTCCAATAACTTGCGTCCTTCTTCGGCATTTGTTCCAACGAGACGCACGACCATCGGCACTTTCGGTTTAACTTCATCCATCGCCGTCAAAATTCCGCGGGCGACTTCGTCACAGCGGGTGATACCGCCAAAAATATTGAATAGCACGGCTTTGACGTTCGGGTCGGTCAGGATGATGCGCATGGCGGCGGCGACTTTCTCCGCGCCCGCGCCGCCTCCTACGTCCAGGAAGTTGGCGGGTTCGCCCCCGAAGAGTTTGATCACATCCATGCTGGTCATTGCCAGGCCTGCACCGTTAACCATGCATCCAATGTTTCCGTCGAGTTTGATGAAAGAAAGACCGTATTTCCGCGCCTCGATCTCAGCCGGGGCGTCTTCATCGGTATCGCGCATCTCGGTTAATTCGGGCTGACGGAAGAGCGCGTTGTCGTCGATCATCATTTTGCCGTCGAGCGCGATCATCTTCTTGTCTTTGGTAATGACGAGCGGGTTGATCTCCGCCAGTGATGCGTCGGTGCTGAGATAGACCTGCCATAGTCCCATTGCGATTTTGGTGAAGTCCTTCCAATAATCGCGGGGCAGGTCGATGGCGACCGCCACATCGCGCGCCTGGTATTCACGCAAACCGAGCAGCGGGTCAATGTTGACCTTGATGATCTTCTCGGGGGTCTTGACCGCGACCTCTTCAATATCAATGCCCCCGGCGGCGGAGGCGATCAGCACCGGCTTCTTTGAGGCGCGGTCATCGGTGATCGCAAAGTAGATTTCCTGGTCAATGGCGGAGGCTTCATCCACCAGCACCTTGCGGACGGGGAGTCCCTTGATCTCCATGCCGAGGATTTGAGTCGCAAGCTGTTCGGCTTCGGCGGGGTCTTTGGCGAGTTTTACACCCCCGGCTTTACCGCGTCCGCCTACCAATACCTGCGATTTAATGACAACGCGGCCGCCTAACTCTTCTGCGATCTGTTTCGCTTCTTGAGCGGTCGCCGCGACCCGTCCCTTGGGGATCGGGATTCCGAACTTCGAAAAAATATTCTTGGATTGATACTCGTGTAGTTTCATTATTCTCCCTCGAAGGGGTTTTGTTTGTCGTAAAGCATCGGCATTATACACCAGAAAAAAATAGACCAAATAAAAAAACCTGACAGGTTTATGAAACCCGTCAGGTTTATTATGTTTACGGTAACGTAAATCTTAGAATGCGGTTGAAGGATCCATCCGTCACCCAGACTTTCCCATTCGGGTCAATTGCAATTCCAGAAGCAAGCCCAAAGCCTGTGGGCGTATCCCCGTAATCTCCCCAAACTCGGACAATGCCTCCCTCCTGGTCGAACTCCATCACGCGGTATCCCTCCGGGTCGGTGATGAAGACATGCAGATCGTCGTTCACGGCAATGTAGGGTTTGTTATCCAGCGATTGACCGAACCAGCCGAAGACATCCCATTGGCGGTCGGGCAGGAAGGAAAGCGTCTCGCTCGATTCGTCCCGCTTAAAGGTCTGGATGCGCCGGTTCCATGTATCGGCAACGTAGACTGTCCCGTTCCGGTCAATGGCAATGCTGGTCGGTTCATCGAATTGACCGGGGTCGAATCCAGCCGAACCAAATTCGGTGACGAAATTCCCATCCTTGTCGAAGACGACGATGCGTTTGTTGCCCGTATCGGCGACGTAGACCCGCCCCTCAGCATCCACTGCCAACCCGCGCGGACCGTAGAAACTCGTCGGCTCTTCGCCCTGACCGAAGACTCCCCATGCTTTCAGGAACCGTCCCTCCGCTGTGAATTTTTCCACGCGGTGGTTCCAGGTATCGGTGACGTAGACAGAACCATCCGGTCCGACTGCGATACCCCACGGTTCATTGAACGTCCCATCGCCGACGGGTATGCTGACGCCGTCCGCGTAGGTGCCCCATTCTTTCAGGATGTCTCCTTCCTGATTGATATGAAGGACGCGATGGTTGCGCGAATCTGCGATGTATAACGTTCCATCCGGCGCGAAAGCGATGGCGTGTGGTCCATTCAGGAGGATGGGTTCCGCCTGTGCGGCGTCGAAGATCAGGTCGGCAGACAGCAAAACATATTTTCCTTCAGTTGGGTCTTCCTCTTCAGGACCTCCCGTTGGGGCTACGCCGTAATTCCATATCTGTGATGCCACATCCTTTCGGACGTAAAGGCGCATCTGATCCGCTGGCTGCCAGGTGGCGAGGGTCAGGTCGGAGCGTCCCTTGGCTTGGGCATACAGTGTGTAATCGCGGTTCAGCCAGATCTGTAGCAGCCCCGCCCGAATCTGCGGATTTGTGAAGCCTTCGCAAAAGCGGGAGTAATCCTTAAACTTGTTGAGTTTGAAAACGCTGAAAACGCCGGAACAGGCATAATCCGGTGGAAAGGCGTCGTAATAATAAACGCCCAGGGTCTGCTCATCTTTGCGGACGTGGTACGTCATGGCGCCGTCGCTAATCTCCCATTTCAAACCGGTTTGTTTTTTTGCAACGACGGCGTTTTCCGAGAGCGGACGTCCGCTGGCGGTGAATTGATCGCGGATTTCGACCGGGAGTTGTTCCGCATCCAATTCATCGGCGAAACCGGGGTCAACGGCAAGGACGAAGACACCCCGGTCGTTGACCAGCCCGAAATAATCCTGCATGGGCCACCACATGCGGATGTAGTCCATGCGATAGTAATTGGTGCCGATGGCGGGTTCGATCTTGTCGAAATTCTTTTCATCCACAATGATGACGACCGAGTCTCTTAGGGACCGGGTTGGCTGGTCGAAGGAGGTTTGATTGGTGAAATCGCGCAAATACCATACAAAGGGCCAGGAAACCCCTGTATCCGGCGCGGAAGCGTCATAGGCGAGACGCACGCTCATGTCGCCGGTGGTGCGCAGGGAGATTTCCTCCGCCTTCTCGATGATGTCCTTGATCCCGGTCGCGCCGTGGGCGTAGACTAAAAACTCGGTTGCCTGGTCGTAGGTGATGTATGCGGCGCGAAAGGAGGCGCGTACCGTGAAGACAGCAAGGAAGACAAACAGGGCAAGAGTGAAAACT
>DAOTXI010000516.1:0-1522 GCA_034435475.1 Anaerolineales bacterium | reverse complement strand
GTGGACTTCCCGTTCTTTGCGTTCAACGAAGAGACGCAGGCGTGGGAGTCGGAACACCATCCCTTCACGATGCCGAAGATGGAAGACCTGCCGAAGTTCGACACCAACCCTGGTGACGTGTATTCGGAAGCGTATGACATGGTCTGCAATGGCTATGAGACCGCTTCGGGGTCGATAAGAATTCATCGCCGCGATATTCAGATGAAGATGTTCCAGATGCTCGGCTTGAGCGAAGAAGACATTCAAACGAAGTTTGGTCACATGCTTGAAGCGTTTGAGTATGGCGCTCCCCCGCACGGCGGTATGGCTCCGGGCATTGATCGTTTGGTCATGCTGTTGGCGGACGAACCCAACATCCGCGAAGTGATCGCCTTCCCCAAGAACCAGAACGGACGCGATGTGATGGCAGATGCGCCGTCTGAAGTGGAACCGAAGCAGTTGAAAGAACTGCATATTAAGTTTTCGTAAAGACGACCGCTGACCGCCGACGACAGACCATAGAAAGCGGTCGGCGGTCGGTCGTCTGTGGTCAAAGAGGAAAGAAGAAAGAATGTCAACAGTTGATACAAAGACTGTAAAGCATGTTGCATTTTTAGTCCGTCTCGGAATCTCCGAAGAGGAAGCCCAAACCTTCAGCGGACAGTTCTCGTCCATTATTGATTACTTCAATATGCTCAACGAAGTGGACACGGAGAACGTCCCGCCTGCTTCGGACATTGCCAACGCTGAGAACGTGCTGCGCGAAGACGTGGTCAAACCGTCCATGAGACGCGAAGAATTTCTCAAGAACGCGCCAAACTCGGAGCGCGGATATGTCAAAGTGCCAACAGTTTTAGGCGACGAATAAATCTCACCGCGGAGACGCAGAGAGCGCAGAGTTTTTAATTGCTCTTCTCAGCGAACTCCGCGCCTCTGCGGTAAAAAAATATGCAACTACACAACCTTACCATCCGAGAAGCCCACGAACTTCTCACCACCAAAAAAATCTCCTCCGTCGAGTTGACTCAAGCCATGCTCGACCGCATCCACGACATAGACAAGAAGGTCAAGTCCTACGTCACGGTTACGGACGATCTTGCGCTGGAACAGGCGAAGAAAGCCGATGAGCGCATTGCCAAAGGCGAAAACGTCACCCCGCTGACGGGCATTCCTTTTTCAATGAAGGATTGCATCTCCACGCGTGATGTCCGCACGACTTGCTCCTCCAAGATTCTCGAAAACTACGTTCCGCAATACAATGCCACCGTCACAAACAAACTCGCGGACTCTGGCGCTGTCCTCGTCGGCAAGACCAACATGGACGAGTTCGGCATGGGGTCTTCGTGTGAAAATTCCGCGCTCTTCCCCACCCACAACCCGTGGAATTTGGATCGCGTCCCCGGCGGTTCAAGCGGCGGCGCGGCGGCGAGTATGTCCGCGAGTCTTTGCACGTTTTCCATCGGCGAAGATACGGGTGGTTCTGTGCGTATGCCTGCGGGCTTCACCAACGTGACAGGCATCAAGCCAACTTATGGTCGCGTTT
>DAOTXI010000515.1:0-6498 GCA_034435475.1 Anaerolineales bacterium | reverse complement strand
TCGGTATCCAGCATGGGATGGCGTATGTCCCCGAAGACCGCAATCATGTGGGCAGCGCTCCGAACCTGAGCGTGACCGATAATGTCATCATGAAGAATTATCGCAAACCGCCCATTTCGTCGCGGGTGGGTTTGCTGGATATGAATGTGGCTGAAAGGATCGCCAAGGAGTTGAAACAGGCGTACGACATCATGGCGCCCAATGTATCCACCCCGGTGCGTTTGCTCTCCGGCGGTAATTTGCAAAAGGTCATCCTTGCCCGCGAGATTTCGGGGCTGCCGAGTTTCATTGTTGCTGTCCAGCCGACCCGCGGTCTGGATGTTGGCGCGATCGAGGGCGTTCACCGACTCCTGCTGACGCAGCGCGAGGCGGGTGCGGCGGTCCTGTTGATCTCTGAGGAATTGGAAGAGTTGTTGTCGCTCAGTGACCGGGTGTGCGTCATCTATGAAGGGAAGATCATGGGAGAGATCAAGGTGGAGGGCAGCGAACCGGATGAAAAACTTGTCGAAATGATCGGTTTGATGATGACGGGCACGCCCATGGAACATCTCAATAAAGAAGGAGTCGGCGCGCATGGCTGAGGCTTCCCTGCAAAAACGAAAGAACGGTTTTAAGATTCGTCTCGAGCCGCGGTTGGAAGAACCCCCCGGCTGGTTTCCGTTATTTGTATCGTTATTGGCGATCCTGATCGCGCTTATTTTGGGCGGGGTTGTGATTTCCATTGTCGGCGGCGACCCGATCAAATCCTACCAGCATATCGCCAGGGCGTCTTTTGGCGATACCGGCGTGCTTTCAGACACAATTGTAAAAGCCACTCCCATTCTATTGACCGCCCTGGCTTGTTCGGTGGCGTTCCGAATGAAGCTATGGAACATTGGGGCGGAGGGTCAATTCATCATGGGCGCATGGGGGGCGAGCGCGGTTGTGCTTGCTCCCATCCTCGCCGCAGAGACGCCGCGCTGGCTTTTCCTTTTCGTCATGGCGCTGGGGGGCATGTTGATGGGCGCGCTTTGGGGACTGGTCCCCGGGTATTTGAAGGCAAAGTTCAACGTCAATGAGATCATCAGCACTTTGATGCTGAACTACATCGCGGTTGCATGGGTGAATTTCTGGATCTTTGGCGTTTGGTCCGAGGGCGGTTTTCAAATGTCGCCCAAATTCCCGGAAAATTCCTGGCTGCCGCGCCTGCTTGAGTATGCCGAGATCAACCCGGCGTTTCGAGGTCTGACCACCCATGCCGGTCTGCTTTTAGGGATTGCGGCTGCCGTGGTGTTGTGGTTCATCGTCTATCGCAGCCGCTGGGGGTATGAAATTCGATTGATCGGCGACAACCCGCAGGCGGCGAATTATGCCGGGATCAATATTGCCGGGAATGTGATCGCCGTGATGATGCTTTCAGGCGCATTGGCTGGGCTGGGTGGAATGAGCGAGGTTTCCGGGGTGGTGCATCGTTTGCAGACTTCGCCGATCGCGGCGGGTTACGGTTTTACGGGCATCATCGTTGCCTGGCTGGCAAAGTTGAATCCGATTGTGATCATCGTTGTGTCCGTATTTTTTGGGGCGTTGATCCTGGCGGGGCGTGAAATCCAGCCGTCGGGCATCCCGAAGATGATTCAGGGCATTATCCTCGTTTCATTGATCGCCAGCGACTTCCTGCTCCGCTACCGCATTCGCATTGTGCGCGGTGAAGAGGTGTAAACGATATGGACCCGATTATCATTCTTCAGGCAGGGGTTGCGACGGGCACGGTCTTGCTGTTTGCAACCATTGGTGAGATTTTTGCAGAGCGGTCGGGGGTTTTGAACCTGGGCGTCGAAGGCATGATGCTGATCGGCGCGATGACCTCTTTCAGCGTTACGATTTCGACAGGCAATCCCTGGCTCGGTTTGTTGTGCGCCATGCTGGCGGCGGGGCTGCTCAGTCAGATTCACGCCTATATTACGATCACCCTGCAAGCCGACCAGGTTGTCAGCGGGCTTGCGCTCACATTTGTGGGGACGGGTATCAGTCTTGTGCTGGGCGAAGGCTTGAGCAAGGCGGGGACGGTTTCGCTCCTGCCCAATTTTTCGATCCCCCTGCTTTCGCAAATCCCCGTTTTGGGACCGATTTTCTTCATGAAGCAAAACATCATGGTTTATATCGGATATTTATTTACGCCGCTCGCCTGGTATTACATCAACCATACCCGCCCGGGTCTAAACCTGCGCTCAGTGGGTGAGTATCCCTCTGCGGCCGATTCGCTGGGGATCAATGTGTTTCGTTTGCGTTACTTTTACGTTTTCGTCGGCGGTATGCTGGCGGGTCTTGCGGGAGCCACGATCAGTCTTGCTGTGGCGCCGGGTTGGTTCAGCGAGTTGACAACCGCCGGGCAGGGATGGATCGCGGTGGGGCTTGTAATCTTTGCCCAATGGGACCCCGTCCGCGCAATGTTTGGGTCGTATGCGTTTGGAGCGCTTCGCCGCCTCATTCTGGACATTCAAGGTCCCACCGTGCTATTGGGTTTTGACAACCCCTTTTACTACAACCCGTATTGGGGCTTCTTTCTCCAGATGCTGCCCTACGCCTTTACAGTGATCGTGCTTGTGATCGGTTCGCGCGAAGCGATTCGCAAGCGCCTTGGCGCGCCAGCGGCTTTGGGGAATCCTTATGTTCGAGGCGAACGAGGAAAGTAATTCACCTACAATTTCCTGAGTTTGTTTATACATCCTGGCTGAAGTGGATAGGTTGGGATGTATTATTTTTTGCATTTTTCTGTGGACGAATGTCACTTGAACTGGTTTTCGATAAATTGTACAAAGTCGTCAGACGACTATCCTCCTACCAATGAGCCTCATTCAGACACGAACGGTTTCCAATGAGGTAGATGAACTCCTCTTGGAACGCATCCGGGACGGGACGTACGCGCCCGGAAGTCGTATCCCCTCTGAAAGCGAATTATCGGACGAGTTCGGCGTAAGCCGCGCCACCGTGCGCACCGCTCTTGCAAAACTTGCCGCAAACGGCATGATTCTGCGAAAACAGGGGAACGGTACTTTCGTCAACGCGCGCATCCGGCAAGCCAGCGCCCAACCGGGCAATTTATGGGACCTGGTGCAGTTGATCGAAGGCAATGGATTTAAATCTTCCATTCACCTTATTTCAATGGAAAGAAAACCAGCCAGCGAAAAGGAAGCCTCAGTGCTTGCCCTCGAATCCGGCGACGAAGTCATTCACTTCAAACGCGTCTTCCATGCGGATGGATGTCCCGTCATTCTGGCGGATAATGCCGTACCGGTCGCCTTCCTGCGCGAACCGGCGGAAACCATAGATGGGGAACTCCATATTCGGGAAATTTTCAATAATTATTTTCACCAGAAGATCGCCTTTGCCATCACCGAAATCCGCGCTGTCTCGATTGCGGAGGAGACCCGCGCAATTCTAGGCGGCGCGGCGGGCAGGGCGATCCTGCGATTGGATGTGACGTTTTACGGGAAGAACGACCTGCCGCTTGCCTATGGCATGAATTACTTCGACGATTCCGCGCTGCGTTTGAGCCTCGTGCAAACGTGGGGTTGATTCTTATTCCATAGCGCGATCCGTACCGCAAACTTCAGTTTGCTCGCGCGTGGGCGTAAACTAAAGTTTGCAGTACTGCGAAAAATCTTCGTAGTCTCTGAGAGGAAACACCCTGATGCGACAACGACTTGAAACCCTTTTTGACGCGTTGCTGCCTGTGCTTGCAACCCTTGCCGCGCTGGCGGTGGGCGCGTTGATGCTGTTGATTCTTAAGGTCAACCCCGTTATCGCCTATGCCGCCTTGTGGGATGGAGCGTTTGGGAGCGCGAATTCATTTGCGGAAACGCTGGTCAAGGCTACGCCTTTGCTGTTGGTGGCATTGGGAATTTGCATCTCCTTCCGCGGCGATGTGATCAACATTGGCGGAGAGGGACAGATGATCGTCGGCGCGGTGCTGGCGACCTGGGTCGGGCTGACGTTTACGGACGCGCCGGGCTGGCTGGTCATCACGCTGGCTTTGGTTGCGGGGTTTCTGGGCGGCGCGGTTTGGGGTGGGATCCCCGGGGCGCTCAAGGCTTATTTCAACGTCAATGAGATTCTGAGCACAGTGATGATGAACGCCATCGCGGTGCAGTTGATGAACTTCCTCCTGCGCGGACCGATGATTGACCCGTCGCAGGCGGAACTGGCTTCGAAAATTCCACAGACGGCGCGTTTGTTGGATGCATTTCATCTCGCGCGATTGGCTCCCACCCGTTTGCATCTGGGGGCGTTGATCGCGGTTATCCTCGCCTTCCTTGTTTACATCCTGCTGTGGCGGACGACGCTTGGGTTCCGCATCCGCGCGGTGGGGCAGAGTCCTTTTGCTTCGCGCTATGCAGGCATCAAAGTTCCGCGTTATGTGGTGCTTGCGCTTTTGTTGAGTGGAGCCTTTGCAGGGCTGGCAGGCGCGATTCAGGTCTATGGCGTGAACTACCGTATGATCACTGACGGTTCGGCTTCGGGCTTTACCGGTTCGGCGGGTTTCAATGGAATTGTGGCGGCTTTGTTCGGGCAGTTGCATCCGTTGTGGTCCATCCCGGCTTCGATTTTGTTCGGCGCCTTGCTGGTGGGGGCGAACAAGATGCAGCGTGTTGTGCAGATCCCATCGGCGTTGATCACGGTCATGAATGGACTTGTGGTTGTCTTCGTGGTCAGCAGTGAGAATTGGAGGCATCGCAGGCAGAGGCGCAGGCTGGCTCAGGCTCCAGAGGCGGAAACACCGTCGAAACAGGACCAACCCGAGGTCCAGAAGGAGGCGCGGCAATGATTTCCGAACTCCTATCCACCACCGTCCTCATCGGTATTCTTGCATCGGGCATCCGCCTTGCCACTCCGTATTTGTATGCTGCCATCGGCGAGACGTTCGGTCAGAAAAGCGGCGTGTTGAATTTGGGCGTGGAGGGGCAGATGCTGCTCGGTTCGTTCGCCGCGTTTTATGTGGCGTTCAATACCGGCAGTCTGTGGCTCGGTTTGCTGGCGGCGATCATTGTCGGCGCATTGATGGGGCTGGCAATGGCGTATGTGACCGTGAACCTGCGCGCGCAACAGGGCATCAGTGGGATCGGTTTTTATCTGTTCGGGCTTGGCATGAGCGAATTGCTTTTCCAAACTTTGATGGGAACCGTTGAGACGGTACAGGGTTTTCCGAAGGTTTACATCACGGGTCTTAGCGACATCCCCGGCATTGGTGAGATATTCTTCAACCAGAATGTTCTGGTGTATGGCGCGTTCCTGCTGGTTCCGCTTTCGTCTTTTGTGCTGAACAAGACCACGCTGGGTTTGAAAATTCGCGCGGTGGGTGAGAACCCCGACGCGGCTGATTCGCTTGGCGTAAGCGTGGCGCGCATCCGTTACTTTACGATCATCCTCGGCGGTGTGCTTTCGGGGATTGCCGGGGCTTCGCTTTCCATCGCTTTGTTGAACGTCTTCCAGCAGAATATGACCAGCGGACTTGGTTTTATCGCTGTCGCGTTGGTTTACTTCGGCGGTTGGAAGCCCCTGGGCGTGTTGTGGGGCGCATTGTTGTTCAGCATGGTGAACTCTTTGCAGTTGTGGATTCAGGTATTGGGCATTCCGATCCCGTCGGATATTGCGGTGATGATGCCTTATGTGCTGACCATCCTTGTCTTGATCGCAAGCGTTTCAAGGGTCCGGTCGCCGTCCGCTTTGTCGAAACCCTTTGAGCGGGAGAATTGAAATCCCGGTTAGGAGGCAGGTAAAAGGAAGAGCATGAATAGAGTTTTACGTTTCATCGAAAAAAATCAAATTCAAAATAGGAGAAGATGATGAAAAAGTTTGCATGGTTTTTGACCCTTGTGGTCGCGCTCGCGATGGTGTTGAGCGCGTGCGGCGCTCCCGCCGAGCCCGTTGTTGAAGAGCCCGCCGCCACCGAGGCTCCCGCCGAGACGGAAGCCGCGGCGACCGAAGCGCCTGCGACCGAAGAAGCCCCCGCTGAACCGTTCCGCGTGGCGGTTGTGATGCCGAGCGCCATCAATGACCTGGCGTTCAGCCAGAGCATGTACGATGCCCTCATGCGCGTTCAGGAAGAAATGGGCGGACCCGAGGCATTCGAGGTCGTGTACTCTGAAAATATGTTCGTGGTGGACGATGCCGCTGCGGCAATCCGCGATTATGCTTCACAGGGTTATGACCTGGTGATCGGTCACGGTTCACAGTACGGCTCCTCTTTGCAGGAAATCGCCCCAGACTTCCCCGAAACAAGTTTTGCCTGGGGAACCACGGCTGAAACCTTTGGTCAACCGAATATCTTCGCGTATGAAGCCGCTTCTCAGGAAGGCGGTTATGTGAACGGCGTGCTGGCGGCGACCCTCTCCACGAGCGGAGTCATCGGTGTTGTCGGTCCCATCGAAGTGGGCGATGCCAAACTGTATGTGGACGGTTTTAAAGCCGGTGTTGCGGCGACCAATCCCGATGCGGTTGTGAACGTGAACTATATCGGCT
>DAOTXI010000514.1:0-1919 GCA_034435475.1 Anaerolineales bacterium | reverse complement strand
TGGTACGGCAAGTCGAAGTATGCCTATTCGCCGGCGGCCGCGCCGACCCGCGCCGCTTCTGCCGAACGCGCCAAGGCGGCGGGTCCGCGCACGTATCAGGGCAAGAGCGGACCAAATGAGAAGATCATTGATCCAAAGAAGCGCATCAGCACGCAGTCGAAAAATCCGCTGATCGTGGCGATAGATGTGACCGGCTCGATGGCATCATGGCACGCTGAGATCTTCGACCGCCTGCCCTTGTTCTACAATACCCTGTCGCAATACCGCCCCGATGTGGAAATCTGCTTTGCCGCCATTGGCGATGCGGGTGTGGATAAGTGGCCCCTGCAAGTAACGACCTTTGCCAGTGGATTTGACCTCGAACAATTGCTCGGTTCGTTGTATGGAGAAGGCGGCGGCGGTGATGCGCCTGAGTCGTACGGGCTGTTTGCGCATTGGGTTAATACCCATGTTGAAATTCCAAACGCAGAGGAAACTCCTTTCCTGATCGTCTTCGGTGATATCACCATGCACCCGAAAGTTTCGGGCAAACAGGTGGAGCATTATCTCGGAGACAAGACCGGCGATCTCGATGCGATCAAAGAATGGCGTACGTTAACCCAAAAATGGAACACCTGGTTCCTGCGCCGTCCGACCGGCAAACGCGGCGATCAGGTGGATGATCAATGGGGCAAAGCCATTGGCGCGCAGAAGATCTTCCACATCGAAGATGAACAACGCGCCGTGGATTACGCGATGGGGCTTGTCGCCCGCTCCTGGGGGTACTTCGGCGACTTTCAGGACAACATGCGCGCCCGGCAGGACGAAAATAAAGTGAAGCAGGTCAGCAAGCCAATCGAGATGATCTGCCCGCGTTGCGGCGCTCCCATCCCGGTCAATGCCGATGGGATGTTCAAATGCGGCTTCTGCGGGACGACGTTGAAGTTGTAGGTTGGTAGATTGGTAATTGGTAGATTGGTAATGAGGATTTCCGTTATTGTCACCATTCCACCTTATGCGTCATTTCTTGACGAAGTATCCGCGCATCCCATTGTGAGCGGACTGCGGCTGAATACGGTCATGCCGTTGCGTGAAACAAAGCGCGAGGTGTTGGAGCGGCTCTCAAAATTCAAACTGCCCTTGTGGGTGGATTTAAAGGGACGTCAACTGCGGGTAGCGGAACCCGCCTTGCCGCCCTTCACTGAAATTAAACTGAGCCATGCCATAAAAGTCCAAACCCCTGTAGATGCGTATTTCTCTGACGGTAACGAGCGCGCGCGCGTGGCGGCAGTGGATGGGAATCGGCTGATCCTTGAAGACGGTCCGCGCCGCATGGTGGGACCGGGCGAGTCGGTTAACATTATGCATCCGTCCCTGAAAATTGAGGAGACGCTGACCGATACCGACCGCGAATATCTCGCCGCGATGAAGGAAATCGGTCTCACGAAAGTGATGCTTTCGTATGTCGAGTCGGCGGGGGATGTGGGCGAAGTAAAGAGTCTGCTGCCGAACGCCGAGGTGGCTTGCAAGATCGAGACGCAAAAGGGATTGGATTTCGCCCGGAAAGAAAAAACGAAGCATGGTCAACTGATGGCGGCTCGGGGCGACCTGTATGTGGAAGTCATACAGCCGCACAAGATCGTTTCCGCGTTGAAAGGCATCATTCGCGCCGACCCGAATGCCATCGTCGCCAGCCGCATTTTGGACTCATTGGCATGGACGCCCATTCCTGTCAGCGCCGACATCAGCGATGTGGCGTTTTTGATGGAGATCGGTTATCGAACGTTCATGCTGGGCGATCAGGTGTGCATGAAGCGCGATAGCGTGATCGAGGCGTTGAATGTATTGGAAGAAATAGGAAAAGAGCATTAACCACGAAAGGCACAACGTGTCACAAAGGAAAACCTTGTGAAGTTGGCGATTGCCCAGATCAACACGAC
>DAOTXI010000513.1:0-2337 GCA_034435475.1 Anaerolineales bacterium | reverse complement strand
ATGATCCGCACGGGGCGCGCGTTGTATCCGCGTTATTACCGCATTGGTGAAGGCGAACCGGATCGAAGCACCTATTACCGCTATCTCGATTACCAGCGGCTCGTTTTCACCCTCATCGGTCGCGATAACCCCATACCGGAAGGCGTCGTCATCTCCGGCGACCCGCCGCCTTTCGGCTTTCACGCGGAGGATGTGATCGTGTTGGGTTGTTGGAACACTACCTACTACGCTCCCTTCCTTGATGCGGTGATGGTCTTTGTAACCTCCGGTGAAGGATACATTTATACGCGTTCTCCGGGCGCGTCTCTGCAATGCCCATTGCCTGAGCCAAAGTAGGGAACGGGCACGCCTCAAAACGTGACCTGTTTTTTTATTCCATCTCGATGCGGCTGGGAACGCTTCCCGCCGCGACCCAGGCTTGGGCGGTCTCTTCAATATTCGCCCAGCGGACGAAGTTGTAGCCATTCATCTCGTTGAAAAATGTAGTGATCTCTGCCATGCCATCACTGCTTTCAACGATGGTCAATGTTGTCGGTGAGACCATTAGCGTAAAACTAATAACGGGATAGGTGTGCTGTCCATTTGCGATGGCTTGAGCCAATGCCAGCCCGTCCTCCAATTGATGAGTGCCGCCGCCCACGCGGATGTATTGTCCGCTGGGGTTGTGGGTGGTGTACTGTTCCGCGCTGAGCGGAATCCAAACTCCTGCGGCAAGGTCATCACAGCCGGGGCGGTGGCCGGGGCAATTCGTGCCCCCCCACAACACTTGCGGAGTCCAGGTAAAGTTCTGATAAGTCTGTGGCGCAATGCTGTTAAACTCGCTGACCAACATGCCCGAAACCACCGAATTGGGATGCCCGCCCATTTGCGTGATGAGGTATGCGGCTTTGGCGCGGTCTTGTGGGCTGTGAGTGTGAACGTCCCATTGCACGCCCAGCGCTTCGGAGGCTTGAATCAACTCTGCGGCGCGCGGTTCGCCTTCGAGCCAGCCAATGTCTGCCCCGACTGACCACTTCATGCCGAGCGCGGTCACTTGTTGAAGAAACGCGAGATAGGCATCTACATCCGGCCAAGTCTGCGGCTTGGATTCGATATGGGTCGTGCCGGAGATGTAAAGCAGGGTAGACGCAGATGAATTGACCGATGCGGTTTGAATGGTAACTGTGCTAACGATGGCTTCCGGCGCAATGCTTTGGTCAACCGTTGGCTGATTTTCCGGTGTGCCACTCAGTGGCGGGGCGGTTGTGGTGTAACAAGCTAGGGAGGTCATAATCAAGATCATGGAAAATACTCGTAAGCGTTTCATCATATACTCCTATGGAATCATATCCAGAACCATTGGTAAATTGACAATGCCAATTCTATCGCTTTGAGAAGCGGCGTAGATGACAGTTTGCTCGTACATCGCCCAGACGGCATCCTGCTCGGCTTGCGAAAGCAGCGGCGATTTGAGATCAGGATTCCAGTTTGGGCGTTTGCCGCCGTCCACATACACCGTCAGCCAGGCAGATTTGGCGGCGAAGAAATCGTTGTCGTGCATTTTCACGCCGACAAAATACGGCGCATTGCCTTGCGAGTTGTGCGCTTCGTTGAGTGCATTCTCAAATGATGCGGCTGGGTCTGTGCCGACGTTTTGAAAGAGCATGTAATCATAATGCTCAGGGCGAATATACAAGCCTTTTTTCACATCGCCCAAGTTGAGCGCGCGCCCGTGGATGACAGTCATCTGCGCGCCTAGTTCTTTGAAGACGCGCATGATGGCGTCGTCTGTGTTTGCGTCGCTGGAGATGGAGGAAGCGGCATAGGGGTTGTAGCCAATGAGCGAGGCTACATATTGATAACCGCCGGGCGCGTCGGTCGTCTGCCCAGTGACGGGGTCAACGGCGTGGGTTTCGTAACGCAACAAGGTTTGGTAGAGATCATCGGCGCTCATGTTTGCAAGACCGAGCCAATCATATTTATTGGCATACGGACGCGGGGCGCGGTAATGATATGAGATGGCAACCACAGGCGATGTCTTGAGGCGCTCCAGCAGTTGCGGGAATTGTTCCGCATAAATTTGCGCCATCACATCGGTCAGGTAAATATCCACGGGCACGTTGTAGGTTTCGTGCAGGGTGACGATTTTCTCCAACACAGCGGCAGATTGTTCGGGGTACGAAAAATCCTGCACGTTGATGGAGAAGATGGCGTAGTCGTTGAGGTTGGCAGGCGCGACCGTTGGCGCGGATGTTGCCGCCTCGGTCAGGACAGGGAGCGGGGGCGTTCCCTCACCCCCGGCCCCTCCCCCAACGGGAGAGGGGAGAAGCGAGCAGGCGAGGGTGAAGAGAATGAGTA
>DAOTXI010000512.1:0-9101 GCA_034435475.1 Anaerolineales bacterium | reverse complement strand
CCTGTAAATTCAATCGAGTCGCGGGTGATGGTCAGTTCGTCGTCGAAAAATTTTTTCAGGTTGGCAAGGGCTTGGCGGAGATTGTTCTTCGCGTCGGCATCGGACATCTCACCCCAGAGTAGCGCGGCGAGTTTATCGCGGCTGTGGGCGCGGCGCGTGACGGCGAGATACGCCAGCAATGCGGGGACTTTGCTGGAGATGAAGTTGGTGATGGGCTGGTTGGCGCGCGTGATTTGCGGCGCGCCGAGGTAGGACAAACTTAAGTTTGTCCTACCATTCGCCAAATTCTGGATTGACATACGTGAACTTCCAATCCTTCCATTCCTGCGCCAGCCCCGCTTTGACGGGGTTGTTCAAAATGTAAAGAATGATCCTTTCCATTTCTCCTTCATCGCGGACGTAATGATCGTAATACTCGTGTTGCCAGAATTTGCCAGTGCGGTTAAGAGCAAGGTTGCAATAACGGGCGGTGCGACCTTTGAGCAGGCGCATGATTTCAGCGACGGGGGAGATGGCGCTCGGCATACTGGAAGGCGGAAATTTTTCGATGAGCGATTGGATAAGCAGATGAACATGATTGGGCATGATGCAATAGGCATAGAGTTCGTAATGATGACTGGCTGCCTGATGAATTTGAGCCATAACGATTTGCGCGGCTGAATTTTCCTTGAGCCAGTCATGTCCATGTTCGCAGCGGTCGAGCCATTTGTCGTAGTGTCCGAAATATTTTTTCTGAATTTTGTAGCGCTCCGCGGGGCTTTTGGCGGCTTGCAGCTCTTTTTCGCGTTTTTCTTTTAACTCGGCGACGACGGCAGGCGGGATCGAGTCTACGAGGTTGAAGGTGATGAAGAGCGGGTTGTCTTGCGGGTGGATGTGCGGCAGTTTGCGGCGGTAGTAGATGGTTTCTGGAGGCATGGGGAGTTGTGGGACAAACTTCAGTTTGTCATTTTAGCGCAAACTGAAGTTTGCGATACGGGGTGAATAAATGATTTCTAAACGATGAATTCCTACAATTGAGGCAAGAATAGCACAAAAGGAAATGAATTTCCATGCCTGATTTGAGTCCGCCGCGGTATCACCATTTCGTCCTGCTCGTGTGGGAGGAGCGCGGCGTGGATGGTTGTCACTTGGCGTGGCGGTTCAGTTTGCAGGATTCGCAGAAGGAGGCGCGTATTGGATTCAAAAATCTTGAGGAACTCACCGCTTTTCTCGACGGATGGATGAAGGATTCATCCGAAGATCATTTGTCAAAGGAGTAGTCACATGCTTTACCACCTCGTTGTCTTCCTGCACATCATTTTTGTTTTTGGATACCTGCTGGCACACGGAGTCTCGGCGGCGGTTTCGTTCGCTCTCAAAAAGGAACGCGACATCAACCGCGTCCGCGCCCTGCTCGACCTTTCGGCGGCTTCGTATCCTTCCATGCTGTGGACTCTGCTTGCCATTGTCGTGTTCGGTCTCGTGGCGGCGTTCCTCAATATGGTTTGGTGGAAATTTGGCTGGATCTGGGTCTCGATTGTTTTGCTGGTTGTCATCGTTGTTCTGATGGCGATCTACGGCGCGAAGGTCTTTGGCGAAATCAGAAAAGCCGTTGGGCTCCCGTACATGGTCAAAGGGAAGCCTTTCCCTGCTGAACCCGTGGGAAGCGAAGAGGAAATCAATGCCGCGCTGGCGAAGGTTAATCCCACATTGTTGCTGGTCATTGGCTACGGCGGATTCGCGATCATCGCCTGGCTGATGACCGCCAAGCCATTTTAATTGTATTGACAAAGAAAATCACCAAAGGAGAATGAAAATGAAAAGAGTATTCAAATTGATCGGTATTGTTCTTGGTTCGCTTGTAGGATTGATCCTTCTCTCGGTTGTGGGGTTGTATTTTGTCGGCAGTTCGCGAATCAATAAAGTGTATGATCTCCCGTCATCGGGCATTGTCATGCCCACAGACCCAGAAAGTATCGCTCGCGGCGGGCATATCGTCGAAACCACCTGTATTGGCTGCCATGGCGCAGACCTGGGCGGGATCGAGTCGTTTATCAACATTGACGGTATTGCCTCGGCAGACGCGGCAAACCTGACAGCAGGCGAAGGCGGTCTTGGAAGCATCTACTCGGACGAAGATTTTGTCCGCGCCATTCGGCATGGGGTCAGCCAGGATGGGACGGGAAATTTCATGCCGCCCGTGCCTTCGTTCCAATACATGAGCGATGAAGACCTCGGCGCGGTCATTGCCTATATTCGCACGGTTCCGCCTGTGGATCATCAGACCAGCGCATTTCAGGCACAGCCGATGGGGTATATCCTCTTTGGCGCAGGGATGTTTGGCGACCTGCCCGCAGAAGTGGTCACGCATCAGAATAACATCAACGCCATCGAACCTGGGATTACCCTGGAGTATGGGGAATATCGCCTGCGGGTGAGCGCATGCCAGGATTGTCATGGCATGGACTTGGCAGGCGGCGCGTATCCCGACCCATCGGTCACTGCGCTTGTGCCAAACCTTACGCCGGGCGGCGAGTTGGCAGGTTGGACGGAGGAACAATTTATCACCACCCTCCGAACAGGCGTAACGCCTAGCGGACACGAGATCAACCCCGAATTAATGCCGCTCGAAGAAGCGGGTCAGTTAACGGATGATGAACTGAAAGCGATCTTCCTTTACCTGCAATCCCTCCCGGCGCTGGAACAAGGCGCTGAGTGAATGAGCAGCAGAAAGGTCAATACCATTGATTTCTCTGTTCTCAAGGCCCGCCCTGTTGCCGGAACAACTCCTTTATTAGAATAAAAGCCCTCGTAAGCATGGATGGGGTTGTCCCTATGGAAAATCGTGTAAGGCGAATTACCAATATATGTATCAGAACTTACGCAAAACTCCCAAAACTTGACCGCCAACGGCAGACCGCGGTCAAAGGTTGAAGAAATGAATAGACGTTATCGGAAATAACATCCGAACACCGTCCCGAAGGTTTTCTTTGAGGCGTTTGGGCGGCTGAGTGCAACCTTCGGGACGTTTTTGCTTATTACCGATAACGTCTAATGATTTTGCGTAAGTTCAATATATATTGGGTTAAAGAACAATAGGGCTCAACCCCCAACCCTGAACTCAAACCGTTCGATCACCGCCTCAAGCACTTGCATCTGTTCCGGCGTAACGTCCAAAAATTCAAAGCCGATATGGTTGTAATTGTCTTCATCTATGTCGGCGCGGGCAACGCGGGCCTGGATGGTGAAGGGGATGGGGGGTAAGCTGGCGGTGGCTTTTGGAAAATCCACAGACAGGGTGACTGCCTTATCGGCTTCGAGAGCGATGTTACCGACAACCCTGGCGCCATGCGGGGTCAGGTCTTCCAAATAACCAAGCAGGGTCTTGGGTTTCAGCGCGTAAACGGGGGTGAAGGCGGTCAACTTTTTGCGCGGTTCTTTGCGTTTATCGAACATGAGATTCTCCCAGTTTGGCGCTCCAGACAATTGACTGGTTAGACTATAGCATGATTCGCTTTAAATTTGCGCCGATATTTTCCAGGTCTTTTGGATTTGACGCTGGCCATGGTCTGACTTTGCCCCAGTTTGGTAGCATGCCATTAATGTCAGGCTGCCTTTGGCGGCTCGTCACGGCAATTGCCAGTATCTATTATTTTTTTCGCGCTGTTGTGATAAATCGAACAAAACCGAAACTTTTATCCATCCTGAGTTGTTAATAATTTATGTAAAACGGCTCCCGGCGAGTATAATCGGGCGAAAAGCCAGCGCAACACCTCTGCAATTTACCCTATTTACAAAGGATTTGCATGTGACTACAACCATCTTTTTTGCAACGGATATTCACGGTTCGGATATTTGCTGGAACAAGTTTTTGAATGCGGGGAAATTCTACGGCGCGGATCAACTAATCCTCGGCGGCGACATGACGGGCAAGGCGGTTTTCCCATTCAATCATCAGGGCGGAAGTAATTACCGCGTCACCCTACTGGAACAGGTCTTTGAAATTACAAATGAAGACGAACTGACGGACATTAAAAAGAAAGTCCGCAGCCGCGGCTATTACCCATATCTCACCAACCCCGACGAAATTCGGGAATTGGAGAAAGCCCCGGAAAAGGTCAGCGCGATCTTTTTGCAGGAAGCGCTCAAGGTTGTGCAGCAGTGGATGGAAATTGCCGAGAAAAAACTTGCCGGAACCGGCATGAAGATCTATTGCTGCCCCGGTAACGACGACATGGACGAAGTGGATGACATCATCCGCGAGAGCCGAACGGTGGTGTTGGCAGAAGGCGAAGTGGTGAATCTTCCCAGCGGTCATGAGATGATCGCTTCGGGTTGGAGCAACATCACACCCTGGAACACGCACCGGGAAGAGGGGGAGGATCAACTTGCGGCGCGGTATGAAGCGATGATCTCCCGTCTCAAGAATCCGCAGGCTTCCATATTCAACATCCATGTGCCGCCATATAAATCCGGGTTGGATGAAGCCCCCGAACTCGATAAAGATTTGCGCCCGGTGCTGGCAGGCAATTCGATGATCCCCGTTGGTTCGACGGCGTTGCGCAATGCGATTGAAAAGACCCAGCCATTGCTTAGCCTGCACGGGCACATCCACGAAGGGCGCGGTTCGACGCGCATTGGAAAGACACTGGTGATCAACCCCGGCTCCATGTACGAACAGGGGACGCTGCTTGGCGCGATCATTAAACTTGGAAAGAACAAGGTCGAGAATTACGTTTTGACAACCGGTTAACCGTACTGCAACCTGAAGTTTGCAGTACATTCAAATCATACAGAGGAGAGTTGTTATGAGTGACCTGTTTGTTCGCAAGGCGACCGGCATGGTGCGTTCGTGGTCGGTCTTCGACGCGTTTATTTACGCGTTCTTCTCCATCAATCTGGTGACGCTGGGTTTCTACAGTTTCAGCCAGATGTATTATTTTGGGGGCGGGATGATTCCCGCGTTGATCATCAGCGCAGTGTTCATCATCTTTGAAGTTGTCGTGTACGCTTCGTTGATCGCAGTCATGCCGCGCTCTGGCGGCGACTACGTCTGGCAGACGCGCGTCTTCGGTGGCGGCATCGGTTTTATCCTTTCCATCACCGGCTGGTGGTTCACGCTCTGGCTGTGGACTCCCATCTACGGCGATATGCTGCGCCAGATCGTGATCACACCCTTGCTTGGCGCGTTTGGAATGCAGGAAGCCGCCGTCTGGTTTGCCGGGCAGGGAACCGCGCTCTTCGTCTGCTCGTTGCTGACCCTTGTCTTTGTGGCGCTGGTCATCTTTATGGGCATGAAGTCTTACGCGCGCGTGCAGAAATATTCCTTCTATGCGGGCATGTTGGGTCTGCTGATCGTGCTGGTGTTGCTCTTCACCGGCTCGCCCGATAAATTCAAAGCCGGGTTGGATGCAAACTCCGCCGCCTATTTTGGGACATCCGGCAGTTTGTTTGATCCCACCGTTGAGCAGGGCATCGCCGCTTTCGCCTCCACACCCCTGACGGGCGGAACCTTCGGCCTGATCATGGTGACGCTGCCGTATTTGGTCTTCTTCAACTTGTGGCCCAACTGGGGCGCAACCCTTTATGGTGAAGTGCGCGGCGCGACCGATTACAAGCGTAACTTCTCCGGCATGGCGTGGGCGCTCGGCGTGACCACCGTGCTTGCCATCCTTTTCTTCCTCGGCGTGGATCGCACCTTCGGCTGGGACTTCTACGTGCAAGCCAATGCCGCCTGGTGGAACTATGCCTGGGGCTACGTCACCGAAGCGCCTCCACTGCCTGTGTGGCCCAACCCGGCAATGATGGCGGTCTTCCTCACCGATAATCGCCTGATTCAAATCGTCGTGTTGCTGCTGATGAGCACCTGGTGGTTCGGCTGGGCTGGCACGCTCTTCCTTTCCTCCACCCGTGTGATCTTCGCCGCCGCCTTCGACCGCCTGCTCCCCGAAAAAGCCGCCGAATTGAACGAGCGCGGCACGCCGGTCAATGCCATGTTGTATCTGATTCTGCCCGCGGTTGTCGTTGCGGCGTTGTATGCTTATAACATTGCGGGCTTCCGCTCCATCACCCTTGCGGCAACACAGGGCATCGCCATCATGTACTTCGGCACCGCCATTGCCGCCATCATCCTTCCCTACAAAAAGAAGGAACTTTTTGAAGCCTCACCGATTGCCAAGATGAAGGTGGCGGGCATTCCGCTCATCACAGTTGCCGGTTTGGTCTTTGGCGGATTCCTGCTCTTCCTGCTGGTGGAGTGGTTCTTCGACCCGTGGCTAAACACTGCCGGTGTGCCGCCGGGTTTGTACGGCATCAGTATCGCCAACACAAACTCCATGATCTTCCTCGGCTCCTGTTATGCGATTGCAGCCGCCATTTACTATGGCTTCAAGTCCAAGCGCAAGAGCGAAGGCATTGACATGGACAAGGTCACATCTGAAATTCCGGTTGAGTAATTTGTAGTAAAGAGACCTGACAGGTCTTTAAGACCTGTCAGGTCTTTATTATTTGGAGAACGTATGTCAATCATCGAAAAAGCCGTTGCCAGGGTGGACGATTGGAAAGGCAAAGACATTTCCATCGAACAACTTTCAGGCGGGCTGACCAACACCAACTATAAAATTTTTGTGGATGGCAAATCCTACTTTGCCCGCGTGCCCGGCGCAAGCACCGAGTTGCTTGCCATTGACCGCAGTAACGAAGTCCACAACACCAAAGCCGCCGCCGACGCGGGCGTTGCGCCAAAAGTTCTGCATCACTTCGCCGACTCGAATGTGATGATTATGGAATTTCTCGAAGGCAAAACCATGTCGAAGGATTCCCTTAACGAATCTGGGATGCCCTCGCGCATGGCTCAGTCCATCAAGCGACTCCACGCCGGTCAACGCTTCTATTCAGACTTCAACATGTTCCGCCTCACAGAGTATTATCTACGCCTGTGCCGTGAGCGTTCCATCAAAACCCCCGACGGCTACGCCGACCGGATGCCGACCGTGAACCAGATCGAAAAAGCCATGTCTGCCAAACCGCTGGCGACCGTCCCATGCAACAATGACCTGCTCGCCGAGAACTACATTGACGATGGCAACCAACTCTGGCTGATAGACTACGAATACAGCGGCAACAACGACCCGACCTTCGAGTTGGGCAACACCTGCCAGGAAATGCAATTCAACGACGACCAGATTCGTGAAGTCTGCGCCGCCTATTTCGGCGAAGCCACTCCCGCCATGATCGCGCGCATGAAACTCAACATGATCATGTCTGACGTGGGCTGGGGCTTGTGGGCGGCCATTCAAGCAGACATCTCCACCATCGAATTCGATTTCTGGGGCTGGGCGCTCGAACGCTGGGGCAGGGCGGTGGAGAAGATGGGCTCTTCTGAATTCCCCATGTGGATGAAAGATGTGGTTGCGTAGCAAGTGTAAAGTAGACAAGTAGACGCGTCACCTGTATACTTTGTATACCTGTATATTACCTACTTCCCCAAAGGACTCCCGCTTGGATCTCAAACAAGAACTCCACCGTCTCGTAGACGCCGCCAATGCGAAGAATATTCAACTCCGCGCCATTGGCGGGCTGGCGGTCAACATCCACGATAAGAAGAAACACCCGCTTTTCATCCGTGAATATGCCGACCTCGATTTCTGCATCCCGCTCAAACAGCGGCGGCAATTCGAAGCCTTCATGCCAGAGGTCGGGTATACGGGGCATAAACAATTCAATTTGCTGAATGGCGACGTGCGCCAGATTTACTATCACAACGAATCTGAGATGAAGGTGGATATTTTTGTGGGGTACTTTGAGATGTGTCACAAAATCCCCTTCGAGGAACGCCTCAATGCCGACCCGGTCACCATTCCACTGGCAGAGTTGTTCCTCTCGAAGGCGCAGATCGTTCAACTCAACCGCAAAGACGCCTTCGATCTTACGGCGATCTTGTTGAACAATCATACCGGCGAAGGCGATGCTGAGACGATCAACCTCGCCATCCTTGCCCAACTGGGTAGCCTGGATTGGGGATTGCATAAGACAACTTCAATCAATCTCGATAAACTGGAAACCATGCTCAATTCGGGTGAGATTCCGCTGGAGGGGGAGGACAAGGCTCTCGTTCTAAGCCGCATCAACGATATTCGACGTACGTTTAACGAAATGCCCAAGCCCATTGCCTGGCAATTGCGAGACCGGGTCGGGACGCGCGTCAAATGGTATTTGGAAGTGGAAGAAGTCCAGCGATGAGAAAAATCCGGCTCGTTTTTGCGGTGGCCATCCTGCTTTTTTCGATTTTGCTTTTACTTTGGGGATTTGGTCCTAACCCGCGCGATACGCGAATCCAGAATATCCCTCCTTCCGAGATGCAGTTACCTACACCGTCCTCCTTTAATTTCCATTCTCTATCGTGAACAGGCTCCCCACCCAACTTCGCAATTCTGCTTCGATTATCAGCGCAGTGGCAGTCCTTCTTACCGTTGCGGCATGTTTCGGCGTACCTTCAAGTACTGCAACACCAGCGACCGAAGCGGCTACCGGGGTGGCGCCTGCAACAGAGCCGCCGATAGCGATTACCGAGAGTGTTGTTCTAACGCCTACCCCGCCGGGCACAGCGACTCCCGGTGGTGGGGACGGACCGGAAGTCAGACCTGCCGTGCCGGAGACCCGCCGCCTGACGTTGGAATATCCATTAAAGATCAAGGCGGGCGCGGAGAGCGATGTCATCCGCCTGATGCTGGAGGTGGATGCGTTGGGAAATATCACGCCGACCGCGAATGTTTCCGGTCACGTGGTGGAAGGGGAGGTGATCGAAATCCCCAACCTTTATGAAACGCATAACGTGACCGCCGAAGCGGTCTTCGACATTGCCGGGTTGGAGGTTAAACCTCCTGGCGTGACCTTTCAACCTTTGAAGCCGGGCGAGAGGCTGGATTTCTTCTGGAGTGTCAGCGCCCAAAATGTGGGGATATATCGCGGCACCATCTGGCTGTATTTGAATTTTGAATCCCGCTCCAACGGAGAAAAAAGCCGAATTCCAGTGTCCGCCCAACTCGTCGAGATCGAGGCGGTGGACTTCTTCGGTTTCTCGACCAACTTCGTGCGGACATCCGGTGTAGTGGGGTCCATCC
>DAOTXI010000511.1:0-5778 GCA_034435475.1 Anaerolineales bacterium | reverse complement strand
GTCTTATGCCTACGCCGTAGCCGCGTTCAACGCAGGCGGCGAATCCCTGCCAACGTCACCGCCGAAACGACGAATAGCCAGTAGAAAAAGGAGTCGGACTCTATATCCAAAGCCGGAAACCCTTCGATAAACTCAGGACAAGACTTCGGACTCCGGTAAATCAATCCTCTTCCTCTTGTTCGCCGTATACACGTTTTACAGCCGCCTCCACTTCGGCGGCTGTGTGTTTTTCACACGCCACCAGCGGGCGGGTTGGGTGCGCCGCCTTCTTCCCATCCGCGCTCATGACTTTGAGATCGAACAGGCGTCCATCGGCTTCGTAGACAACCAGCATTTGATGCAGTTTTCCACACACAATGCATCCGTGCGTTTCATTGCGCGAGGTTCGTTAGGGCATATCCATCTCCATTGATCAGCCACAAAGTACGCAAAGGTAAGGCATACCACCTTACGGCGAGGGTTGCCCTTGCCGGCAGGTTGGCGCATTCGTCACAGGGCGACCCTTTCCAACAGGTGATGAAGGATTATGGCGGGTCGCCCCTACTGCGCAACATCAGATCTTAAGAGTATTTTTACTCTTCCGAGATCAGGATCGAATTAATCTTATCGCCCTCAAACGCGGGAGCCTGGTCCGGGTCGCGCAGGGTGATGGCATTCACCACGTCCATGCCTTCGACCACCTGCCCAAAGATGGTGTACCCACCGTTCAGAAAATCCTGGGCATCAAAAGAGATGAAGAACTGGCTTCCGTTCGTATCGGGTCCCGAATTCGCCATCGCCATCACCCCAGCCTTGTCGAAGGTCAGATCGCTGATTTCGCTGACAAATTGATAACCGGGTCCGCCCATGCCGGTTCCGGTCGGGTCGCCGCCCTGCGCCATAAAGCCTTCGAGCACGCGGTGGAAGGTAACGCCTTCATAGAATCCCTTGCAGGTCAGGAAGATAAAACTATTGACCGTGATCGGAGCCTTATCGGGGTACAACTGCGCTTTGAACGTCCCGCCGGTTTCCATTTCAAAGGTCGCAAAATATTTCGCGCCCGCATCCACCATCATCGGCGGCGCGGATTCGTACTGGTCGGCGGCGGGGATACCCGCAAACTTCTCACAGATCAGCGCGGTCTGCTCGACGGCGCCCTGCTTGGGGATGAACTGCCAGATGAAAAACCCGAGCACCAGCAGGACAACTCCGCCCGCCACGTATTGGATCGTCCGATCCGTCGCCGCGTTTTTTTGTTTTTTTCCAGCCAACTTCTTTTTAGACATGCAAATCTCTCCTGTAATTATTATAGAACTTACGCAAAATCATTCGTTTCTGCAACATTTGACCACCGACAGCGGACCGCGGTCTGCCATCGGCGGTCAAATGTTGGGAGTTTTGCGTAAGTTCAGTTTTATTCAATTATACACACTTGCATGGGGCGTCTTTTTCCTGTATCCTTGCCGCGTGCAATATTATTTCAAACGCCAGATCGCCCTGCCGCAGGATCACGGCTCGTGGGTCTTCATCCTCAGCCCATTGCTGGTCGGCATCTTCGCGGGGAAGATTTTCAACTACGCCTCATTCAACCTTGTCGTTGCGGCGATGTCCGCTTTTTTGATTCGACAACCGCTGACGGTGGCGGTCAAAGCCCTGAGCGGACGACGTCCCGCCGCGGATCTTTCCCCCGCCCGGTTCTGGGTACTGGTCTACGGGTTGATCTCCGCCCTGGCATTGATCGGGCTTATCCTCGAAGGCTTCGGCTACATCCTCTATCTCGCCGTGCCGGGAATCCCGGTCTTTGCCTGGCATTTGTGGCTGGTAAGCAAACGCGCCGAACGCAGGCAGGAGGGCATCGAAGTGATTGCGACGGGTGTGCTTGCGCTCACCGCCCCCGCCGCATATTGGATCGGCATCGGTCAATATCATTCGGATGGCTGGTGGTTATGGCTGTTCTGCTGGCTTCAATCGGCGGCGAGCATAGTCTACGCCTACCTCCGGCTGAGTCAAAGGGATTTATCGCCGGAACAGGCTCAAGGTCAGGGGAGAGGCGATTGGCTCCACATGGGCAGGCGGGCTTTGTTATACACATCCTTCAATCTAGCGCTGTCTGTCATCCCAAGCTGGGCAGCCATCGTTCCGGTTTTCGTCTTCGTCCCCTTTCTCGTTCAATGGCTCGAGACCGTTTGGGGTGTTTTCAACCCCGCCGTGGGATGGAAACCGACCCGCATCGGCATCCGTCAATTGATCGTCAGCGTAATGTGGACGGTCCTTTTCATAATCAGTTGGAGCGCATCATGAATGAAATGAAGTACGAATTGCTGGTCGAACTTCACAGCCGGATGCAAGCCGACCTGCTGGAGAGCTATCTCGAAGCCAACGGGGTGGATGTGGAGCTTTTCCAGGAATCGGTCGGGCACACGGCGTTTCCGGTAACGATTGACGGACTTGGGCTGGTGCAGGTCTTTGTGCCGGGCGACAAGCTCAAAACAGCAAAAACCCTTTTGGAAAAATTCAACGAGGAGTAAAAATGAATTTCGATCTAACAGAAGAACAAAAGATATGGAAGAAGATCGTGCATGAATACGCGGAGAAGGAACTGCGACCCAAAGCCCGCGAAGTGGATGAAAAAGAGGAATTCAACTGGGAGGCATTCCGCAAAGCGGGACCGGTGGGTCTGACGGGCATGAGCATCCCTGAGGAATACGGCGGCTCGAACGTGGACATGATCTCGAATGTGATCGCCATGGAAGAACTCGGCTGGGGCTGCGGCTCGACCGCCCTGGCGTTCACCGCTCACAACGGACTCGGCACCGCGCCGATTGCGCTCTACGGAAGCGAAGAGTTGAAAAAGAAATGGCTGCCCATCGTTGCCAGCGGCAAGAATAAACTCGGCGCGCTCGCCCTCACCGAACCCGGCGCCGGGTCCGATATTCAGGGCGGGGTGATCACCCGCGCCGAAAGGGACGGCAATGAGTGGGTCATCAACGGCGCGAAGATGTGGAACACCAATGCCAGCATTGCGGAGTACATTATCACCCTTGTCCGCACCGACCCGAAAGGCGGCTCGAAGTCGCTCAGCATGATTCTTGTACCAACCGACTCAAAAGGTCTCACCATCCATCCCGCTGAGAAGAAGATGGGGCTGCGCGGCTCGCCCACCCATGCTGTCAGTTACGACAATGTGCGTGTTCCGCTCGGTAATTTGATCGGTCCCGAAGGGCGTGGGTTACAGCAAACCCTAGCCACCCTGGACGCGGGTCGCATCAGCATCGGGGCGATCTCACTTGGGCTCGCCCGCGGCGCGATGGAAGCGGCAATTTCCTACGCAAAGGAACGCAAGGCGTTCAACCAGTCGCTGGCAGATTTTCAAGCGATCCAGTTCAAGATCGCGAACATGGAAGTGGAGATCGAACTGGCGCGGACGTATTGCTACAAAGCCGCCTGGCTCAAGGATCAGGGACGTCCGTACAGCAAGGAAGCGGCGATTGCCAAACTCTACGCCACCGAAATGGCGGAACGTGTGATCTACGACGCGATCCAAATCCATGGCGGGTATGGCTACAGCCGCGAATACCACGTCGAACGCATGTACCGCGACGCCAGGCTGATGACCATCGGCGAAGGAACCAGCGAGATCAACAGGCTGGTCATTTCGAGGCATGTATTGGCAGGATGAACAATCAGACCTCGGAAGTTTTGTAAACTTCCGAGGTCTTTTTATGGGGCAGTCCACAGGGCGACCCTTTTCTACGCAAAAATTTGTCGACAGGTTTGGGCGGGTCGCCCCTACTTTTTTACAATCACCCAGGCAGTCCCATCAACCGATCTGGTTGACTTTTCCCCCACTGCAAACAATTTCATGATCGCATCCGGCGCGAGGAAGTGACTGCGCATCAGCAATAATTTTTCGGCGATGGCGATCAATTTCACGCCAAAGGTACGGATATCCGGCTCCTCGATAACGAGCACTCCGCCCGGCTTGAGCACCCGGAACATTTCGTCTGTTGTGGACGAGTGATGCTCGACATGATGCAAGGCGTCCACCATGATGACGCGCTCAAAGGAAGAATCGGGAAAGGGCAAACGCTCCGAAACGCCGCAGACAGGAGTCAGCGCGGGACGAGGCGCGAGGGCTAACATCCCATACGAGACGTCGGCAAGCACAACTTCATCCACATATTCGCGGATGGCGGAGGCGACGCGCCCGGTCCCGCCGCCGACATCGAGCAATCGTCCGCGCACGGGGAGGGAGGCAGCTTCGCGCATCATCTCGGTTTTGGAATAGGTCACGCGGGCGTAGAGCGGCGCAATAAAGGAAAAATGATCGAATCCCATTTGAGTTCCTATACTGTGATCAAATCTTTGATCTGGTCGAAGGTGGACGGACCGATGCCGGAGACATTGAGAATGTCCTCGATGGTTGCAAAGGGTCCATTCTCGTCGCGATAATCAATAATGCGCTGGGCAATGGACGGACCGATACCCGGCAGGCTGTCGAGTTCTTCGAGCGAGGCGGTATTGATGTTGATCAGTTCGTCTTCACCGCCGCCGGAGTCTGAAGGTTCTTCCGTCCCGCCCGGAAGGTCCAGCCCATCATCGCCGCCGGTATCTGTGGGTTCCTCACCATCCTTAAAAGGAATATTCAACTGTTGCCCGTCTTCGAGCAGCGCCGCAAGGTTGATCGAAGCGACGTTCGCGCTGGAAAGCAGTCCTCCAGCCGCGTCAATGGCATCCTGCACGCGCGCGCCTTCGGCAAATTCATACAAGCCGGGGCGCGGCACGGCGCCGATGACATGCACAGCGATCGGTTCCTTTGTCGGCGCGGGTTGAAGCGAGATCGGTTCGCCGGACGGCGCGCGGACAATGAACAACAGCAAACCCGCCAGCGCGAATCCAGCCATCACGCCGACGATGGTATAAAGCGCATTTTTCATGCCGGAGATTTTACTCCAACTTCATAACGAGCAATCCTTCGTCAACCTTGTGAACAAGTTTCGCGGCGTTGAAAAGATTTTTGATGCGCCGGAAATATTTCGGCATTTCATCGTAGTCCACGGCGCGGAAACCGAACTTTTCGTACATCGCGCCATTGTGTTCAACGCACATCAAATACAACGGGCGCGGATTTTGCTCGAGCAGCATTTCGATGATCTTCCGCGCAATTCCCCGCCCGCGAAATTCAGGCAGGACCCCGATCGAAGCCAGTTCGAGGATGTCTACCCCGTGAGGTTTAATCTGTCCGCAGCCGATCACCCGCCCCGAGCCTTCGACGGCGACCAGAAAACGCCTCCAATCCAAGCCCATCGGGTTGATGCCCACCAGGCGAATCAAGTCCTTGATTTGAACGGATTCAGATTCAAGAGCCGGGCGTACTTCATAATCGAACATTTCAAACAACTCCTGCGGCGACCAAAATAATGAACGTGCCGATGAACCAGTGGATTAAGAATGGGTAAAGAAAGGATTTCGTACGCCATGCCACCCAGCCGAAGGCAAATCCACCAAAGATGGTGGAAAGCGTTTCGATCTCAGGTTTGCCGATATGCGCCATCGCAAAGGGGACGGCATGCAGCCATAACGCCTCATGACCGAACTTGCGGGCATACCCGAACAAGATCCAGCCGCGAAAGAAGAACTCCCAGCCGAACAGGTCGAGGAGGGTCGTCCATGGGAGTCCGATCAGATGACCGCCGTAATAACTTTTCATCGAATCATTGTCATGCCCGAGGAAATAGATAACAGGAGCCATGACCGCGACTCCGAGAAGGGTATATGCCAGTCCGAGTTTCCAATCGC
>DAOTXI010000510.1:0-6935 GCA_034435475.1 Anaerolineales bacterium | reverse complement strand
GGATTCCGCTCGCGCCGTTGACAAAGTAGTGGACCTGTCTCTCCAGCACCGGTTCGAAATCCTGCTGCATCTGCCGTCCCGCCACTTTGATGATGATGCCCAGATCCATAGAGCCTTGCGCGGCGACCTGTGAAAAGCCAGGACCAACGACTTCAATCTTGCCGTCGGTGATTTCATCGAGTTTTGCCATGTGCAGATATTCGAAGGCTCGCGAGCGCTTGCCGCCAAATTCCACACGCAGGTCTGTTTTGCGAACGACTTCGCCTTCAAAGGCGGAGCCGTACGGAACGGGCACATCCACGTTCGAAACTTTCACCTTCACGCCGCGCACTTCGATGCATTTTTGCACGAGTTGTTCGGCTCGTTCGAGATCATCTTTTCCCTCGATCGAATTGAACGGCATCGAGACGACATGCTCGTATGTCGTCACACCAGTTCGAAGGAATTCGGGGATGACCGTATCCGCAATGACGTGAAATCCGAAATTGATCGCGCCCGCCGCCGCAGCGTATTTCAGATCGTCCACTTCGCCGAGGGCGAGCACAAAGGCAAAGACCCGCTCCTTGTTGTAGAGCAGGATCTCGCGCGATTGACCCGGCTTGAGTCCGCCAAAGGTCAGGGCAGAGCGGGCGGCAAATCCCAAGGCATAGATCGCGGAGATGGTATCCGTGCCAAACGGGACGGTGAAGGTGTTGTAGCCAAGTTCCACGCCTTCTTCCTGCAATTGATGAATAATGCTGCGCCCGTTGACGTTGCCGGAGAGGAAGGTCAGGATGTTGCGCCGTTGAAGTTCGCGCACGATCTTGACCGCCACCTCATTCGACTTTGCGCAGCCGACGATGGCGGCAAAGCCGGGCATACGGCCGTCCACGAGTTGAATGCCCCATGAACGCAGTTGAATGTCATCTATGGGACCATTCAGGTGTCCATCCAGATTCTCGTTTCCGTTTTCCGGGCTGGTAAAGGATGTGCCGCCAGAGAGTTTGAATCCCGGCATCGGCTCAGGTTGAAGCCCATAAGCGAAGCGCACCGCCTCGACCGTCTCGGCGGCAAGAAGCGTTGCCATTCCGGAGTCCAGGGTCTCACCAAGATAGGGAGTCCATTTTGAAAAGGCTGGGATTGGGTGGAGCAGGTCCCGCGCGTATTTCAACGTGTCTTGCAAGTCGCCGAGTTTTTCAACAGATTTGCCCGTCATGCTGAGGATGGTCGGCAGATAATACGCCGTATTTGGGAAGGAGACCGGCGTATCGGCGCCTTTTTCGCTGATTGCCCTGGTGAGCATGAACTCGGCTTCGGTTACCAGCGCGTTTGCGCCGCGCATGGCTCTGGTGGCGATATATCGTGACATGGGTTTCCTCCGGTAATGCGTGATTCGTAGTCCGTAAAAACACTTTACGCATCACGCATTACGAATTACGTTCATCCGTAAATCGCTTCGCGCTTTTGAGCGAAGGGCAACGCTTCCAATTCAACCATCTTCGCATCGCCGCTGCGACCAAACCTGTTCGGGTCCCATTCGGGCAATCCAAGCGCTGCGCGCTTCTTATCAATATGCGCCAGCGTGGCTTCGATCATCTTCTGCTGGTCGGGGATGAACTCGAGCTTGCCGCCGTATTGTTTCTCCCAACCTTCACTGATGTATTTCAACACAAGGTCGCTGTCATTGACCCGGTCCGGCATGCCGCTGACAGGCGATGCGCCGCCGAAGATGACGTATGCGCCCGATGCCACGCAGTAGGTTGCAATCGCCAGCGCCTTCTCGCTCATCCATTCAGGGGCAAGCCCCACAGCAGGGACCTGGTCAATATCGTCGCCCAAGCCGCCTTCTTCGACCATTTGGGTCAGCACGGTCAGGATGCGGGTATTGTCCACGCACGAACCCATGTGCAGGACGGGAGGAATGCCGACCGTCTCGCAGACTTCCCTCAACCCGCTTCCGACATCGGTCAGACCTGCTTCGCCCAACATCAGCCCCAGCTTCCCCGCGGCAATCGCGCCGCAACCCGTCTGCACGACGAGCACATCCTGTTTGAGTAATTCCTTCACAACCAGATTGTGCAGGTAATCCTGCGATGAACGGGGGTTATTGCACCCAACAATCGCGGCGACTCCGCGAATGCGGCCCGATATGATGGCATCGTTCAACGGGCGGAAGGATGCGCGGTATGAGCCGCCGAGCATGTAATTGATATATTCATGCGAGAAGCCGGGGATGACGCTCTCTTTGATCTGCGGAATCCGCACCTTGGCGGATTCGCGGTTTTTGAAATTATCAATGGCAGTCTTTAGGATTTGCCTGGCAATCGTCAGTGCCTTGTGTTCGTCGAACTCGATATGGGTTGCGCCTTTGATCTGAACCTTTGGAGAGGTGGTGATGATCGCCGTATGGAAGTTTTGCGCCAGTCCCACCAGCGCCTGCATGATGCATTGCACATCCACGACCATCGCCTCGATCGCGCCGGTCATGATCGAGAGTTCCTGGTGCAGGAAATTTCCCGCCGCCGGGATGCCCTGCCTCATCAAGATTTCATTGGCTGTACAACAAATGCCGGAAAGGTTCACGCCTTGCGCGCCCGCGGCTTTGGCGTACGCAATAATCTCGGGGTCCTGCGACGCGGCAACAAGCATCTCGCTCATGGACGGTTCGTGCCCATGCACGACCACGTTGACCATATCTTCTTTAATCACGCCGAGATTGGCTTCCCCCAGAATTGGCGCGGGCGTGCCGAATAAAATATCCGAAATGTCGGTAGCGATCATCGAACCGCCCCAACCGTCAGCCAGCGCCGTGCGGATCGCATGATTCAGGATATGTTCCGCGTTCTGGTCGTCGCCGATGTGCGTTCGGTGCAGCGCCTCTACAACTTCGCGATCCACGCCGCGGGGCCACACCTTTTGCTCGCGCCAGAGTTGCTGTCGCTTCTTCGGCGCGCGGATGGCGGGAATCACCTCTCCGCGTTGTTGACCGAATTGTGAAATGTACAGGTCTGCCAGTTCATCCGCGATCTCTTCGGGCGAACGACCGTCCACTTTGATATCGTATCTCGAAGCGACGATGCGAAGTTTGGCGACATCACGGATGGCATAGCCTTCCGCCTCCTTGTTGGCGGTCGCCTTCAACAGGAATGCCATATCGCGCCCATGATCGGAATGCGCCGCGCCGCCTGCCGCAATCGCCCGCGTCAGGTTGCGCGCCTGGATGGTGTCCAGGGTCGCGCCGCATACGCCGATGTCGCCGCTTTTGGTCAACCGGCAGGGACCCATGCCGCACTGCTTGCAGCACATCCCCGCCCCGCCGATATTGCACGGAACCATGTTATCGGCGCGGGTGAACGCCGTGCCGATCCCCAACTCCTCCGCGCGGATCAACATCTGCTGAGCGGCGGGGTCGGTCGAGTAATCATTGATCTCGCGTTTCTTTGGCATGATATTACTCCTCGTCCATCTTCACCACACCGATGCCCGGGCACTGCCAGAGCGGGCGTCCCTGATGACCGACCTTCTGTGCAAAACTTACGGTCTGTTTGACAGTTTCATACGTGGCGGTGTGCCGGAAAAATGATTTTCCCGCGCCATTCTCTTGCGGAGCAACGTTCGTCTCGATCGGCGGGTTCCATTCCCCCAAATATCCCGCTTCCTCCAATTTCATCGCAATCTGCCGGTCATTGGTCCTTGCTTCATCGTAAGTCACTTCAATGGTTTGAAAGGCGCTGCTGGCATAGACATCCACAACCCCCTCGAGCGTCATCAATATCCGCCGCACTTCTGTTACATGATGATCCCCATACAGCGCGGGCGCTTCGAATGTTTTGGTCTCCATTCTGCCTCCTTATGCGGTTGTTAAAACATCACAACACCTCTAAAAGGAGGGATACGGTTAATTCATTCTAGCACCTGCGACCAAGCCATAAATTGTGCTGATTGTCACTCCCTGACTAGACAAATGTTATATGCGTCATCAGAAATCAGGACAAACGCCATATTCCTTGTACATTGATTTGTACTAAAGTGGATTTATGAAACTTGCCATCACCGGCAAAGGCGGAGTCGGGAAGACGACTCTCACTGCGCTGTTAGCCCAGACCTACGCGGCTCAAAACCGGGACGTTTTGGCTGTGGATGCCGATCCAAGCCCCTGCCTCGCCGCAGCCTTGGGATTCCCCGCCGAATTACGCTCCCAACTTCATCCCATCGCCGAAATGGACACGCTCATCGAAGAACGCACTGGAGCAAAACCCGGTACCGTCGGCGGTTTCTTCACCCTCAACCCCCGCGTAGACGACATCCCCGAAAGATTCAGCGTCCTCTACCGCGGCGTGCGCCTGCTCGAAATGGGTTCTGTTGATCTAGGCGGTTCCGGGTGTATCTGCCCGGAATCCGCGATGCTCAAAACCCTCTTCACCCATTTACTCTTCCGCGACGATGAAATCCTCCTGCTCGATCTGTATGCCGGGGTCGAACATCTCGGGCGCGCCACCGTCGACTTCGTGGACGCCATGCTTGTCGTCGCCGAACCAACACGCCGCAGCCTCAGTACCGCGAAGCAAATCAAAAAACTCGCCAACGACATCGGCTTGCAGCGTCTCTATCTCGTAGGCAACAAAGTCCGGGACGAGGAAGAAGCGAGATTCCTCGAATCAGAATCGCCCGATATTCCCCTGCTCGGTTACCTCCCCGCTGATTTAAAAGTCCAGAAGGCGGACCGGCTGGAAACCCCTGTTTACGATCATGTCGAAAGCTTGAAACTCGCGGCACAGAAAATCGCCGCCGCTTTGAACGACCTGACCAGCGACGAGGTGATTTAATGATGATTCAAGTAAACAAGTACCCAGGAAAACAAGTACAAGCAGTAACGCAAAGAAACACCCACCTACTTGTCTACTTGTTTACTTGTCTACTTTTTTGCCTGTGTACCGAGGCGCTCTCATGACCACCACCCTCGCACTCGCAGGGAAAGGCGGGGTCGGCAAGACCACTGTCGCCGGAATGATCATCAAATACCTCGCCCAAAATCAGACAGGCAGCATCCTCGCCATTGACGCCGACCCATCCTCGAATCTCAACATGGTATTGGGTCTCGACCTCGAATGGACGGTGGGTGACATCCGCGAAGATATGCTCGAACAGGTCAAGTCATCTCTTACGAATGGCGGCGCGGCGATGGGAACCATGCCGGGCGGAACGAGCAAACGCGATTATCTCGATTACCACATCCGTTCGTCGTTAGCGGAAGGCTCCCGCTTCGACCTGATCGCGATGGGACGCAGCGAAGGACAGGGTTGTTATTGCGCGGTCAACCACAATTTGAGAGAAGTCATTGACGACTTAAGTCGTCACTACGCTTATGTAGTTATTGACAACGAAGCGGGCATGGAGCATCTCTCGCGCAGAACCACCCGCGACGTGCAACATCTCTTTATCGTCAGCGACCCCACCCAGCGAGGTCTCGTCGCCGCCCAACGCATCGCCGATATGCGCAAGGAACTTGGCATAAATATCGACCACGCCTATCTTGTTATCAATCGCCTGCGGGGGGAGATGCCATCCGAACTCAAAATTTTTGCAGAAAAACTGGACGTGCCCCTTCTCGGAACGATCCCCGCCGACGATGATCTCGCCGCATTTGAATTCTCCGGCAAGCCGCTGGTAGACCTGGGGGATGATTCGCCGGTATATCGAGCCGTTGCGCAAATGCTGAAGTCGGCGCTGTAATTACCGGCGCAAAACAGAACCCTAGAGAGTGTTTCTTAAGAGACCGTTTCTTAAAGGCTCTTGAACACGGATGGCACAGATTTGGCTGAGTTATACGGAAAAACCTTTAAAAATCCGATCTTTTCGGTGTTTTCAGCTTAATCCGTGTACAAAAATCAATTGACTTGGACTTAAGAAACACTCTCTGAGATAGTGTTTTGAAAATGGTCAGGTAAACTTGGAGGTGTGAACAAACAAGCCTACCCGACCAATCTGAATGATCCCCAATGGGCGCTAATTGCGCCACTCCTGCCGAGGAGAGAAAGTACCCGTGGACGACCTCGCACCTGGAGCGCGCGCGATATTTTGGATGGCATTCTCTACATTGTTCGAGGGGGCTGTGGCTGGCGACTGATGCCGCATGATCTGCCACCCTGGCAAACCGTGTATGGCTACTACTGGCAGTGGCGCAACAGCGGGTTGTGGGAGAAGATCAATACGGTCTTGGTTCAAAAGGTGCGAGTACGTCAAGGAAGAAAGCCGCAACCGAGCGCAGGCATTATTGACAGTCAAAGTGTCAAGACCTCGGAAGGCGGGAACGTGGCGTGGATATCTACAAACAAGTGTCTGGACGGAAACGACATATCATTGTAGACACATTGGGTTTGCTCTTGCTGGTTCTGGTCCATCGGGCCAGTATTCCCGATGGGAACGGCGGGAAACTGCTGTTGGCAAAATTGTTTGAACGGATCAAGCACAGTCTTTATAATCGTTGGTGTCGTTTCAAATTGATTTGGGCAAATGGCGCTTATGAAGATATTGCCGCCTGGGTCGAACAACACTTTGGCTGGCAACTGGAAGTGGCGCGCCGTCCGCCTGACGCAAAAGGTTTTCAGATCCTGCCGCGTCGCTGGGTGGTTGAACGCACCTTTAGTTGGCTTGGACGTTACCGACGCCTTGCCCGTGATTATGAACATCAAACCTTGTCAAGCGAGTCAATGGTCTATATCGCCAGTATTCATCGCTCCTTGAGAGCGTTATCATGCAAAACTTGAATTTCAAAACGCTATCTAAGGGATAGTCGTCAGGTATGCGCAAGCCGTTGATTTCATTGAGCGTTGAAATTTTCCCAGTAAGCGTTTCTCGTACCAATGGACTCCCAAAATCAAACCCCTCCACCATCAATGGAACGATATTCCGTTTTTCATCCATCGCTGTTTCGATCTCGCGTCGAAGCCAATCCC
>DAOTXI010000509.1:0-6563 GCA_034435475.1 Anaerolineales bacterium | reverse complement strand
ATGATATTGAGAGGGGTGAGAATTAACGGCATGGCGCGGCGCGCGTAAACTTACAAGTTACGCATCACGGATTACTTTGAAATTCCAGTGATCTTTATCCCCGCATGGGTCGAGCCGTATTTCTTGTTGATGCCGATCAAGACGCTGGTGAGCCCTTCGACCACGACCGAATTTTCGAGCGGACCCGCATCCCAGCCGCGCAGACCGGCGGCTTCGACAAGTTTAATGACCTCAGAACGAGCGCCCTTGCTTGTGCCGGTCACAAGCACATCGCATTCCACGCCTTCGCTGCCCAGCAAGTGTTCGTGCGAGATGTTCTGGAAGGCGGCGCAAATTTCAACGCCTTCGCCCAGAATCTGGCGAGCTTCCTGCGCGGCGGAACCGGCGGCGGGCATTTGCACTGTGGCAACCTTCGGCGGTACGAGCGGAACGGTTACATCCACGAGAATTTTTCCGTTTAGATGTTCTTTGACGGTTTCCAGTGTGTCTCGGTGGGCGGAGTAAGGCACGGTTAACACGACGATGTCGGCTTCTTTTGCGGCAAGGGTGTTATCCATACCGGCAATGGAGATTTCATCCCCAAGCATTCCCTGTAGTTCCTGCGCGGCTGTGATGGCTTTCTCTTCGGTCCGTGAACCGATCAGGACGTGGTATCCGCCCAATGCCCAGCGGTAGGCAAGTCCTTTGCCTTCCTTGCCAGTGCCGCCGAGAATTGCGATTTTTAGTAGCAATCTGCTGTCGTTCATGTGTAACTCCGTTGAGTTAGGATACTTTCGCAACTTCCTCTTCGTACTTCTTCCAGATGCGCGGGGCAATCTCCCTCGCGCGCGCGGCGATTTCCGCTTCGTTCAACGTAAGAAGTTCGCGGTCCCGCATCAGGAATTTTCCCGCGACCATGGTGGAGGTCACCATGCTTTGTTGGAAGCCAAAGATGATATGCCAGGGCAGGTTGCCATCAGTAAGCGGGGTGAAGGGGTGATAATCTACAAAGATCAGGTCGGCAACCGCGCCGGGGACGAGTCTTCCGATCTGCGTGTTCGGGAAGAAAACCTCAGCCAGCGCCGAGTTGTTGTAGATCGCCATCTGCTGGACGTCATATCCGCCCATGCGGCGCGGATCGCGGTGTTCGGCTTTATGCATGAGGTAGGCAGCCTTCCAGTCATCCCATAATGAGTTGGTGAAGCCGTCGTTGCCGAGGCAGACTTTGATTCCCAGCCGGAGCATGGATTCGACCTGCGCCGTGCCCACGCCATTGTTCATATTCGAACGCGGCTGATGGGTGAGCCAGGTTCCCGTTTCGTTGAGGATGTCCATCTCCCGCGCATCGAAGTGGACACCGTGGGCGGTGATGGTCTTTGACCCGAGGATGCCGTGTTTTTGCAGGCGGTCAATGACGCGCATGTTGGACTTTTGCAGGCTGTCATATTCATCTGATTCGTGTTCGGCAGTGTGGACGTGAAATCCCATTCCTTCGGGGATGGCGGCGGCGCAGGCTTGCAGGGTCGCGCCGGAAAGAGTCAGACTGGCATGAAGCCCGAATGCGGCTCCCAGCCTCGGGTGCGGATTCGAGGCGAGGCGTTTCATGAAGCGCACGTTTTCCTGAATCCCTGCATTCGCTTTTTCGACCCCGTCGCGGTCGGTGACTTCGTAACAAAGCACGCTGCGCAATCCGCTTTTATCCACGGCGTCGGCAATGACATCCAGCGAGCCGTCTATTGCGTTGGGTGAGGCGTGATGGTCTATCAACGTTGTTGTGCCGTGTTTGATGGCATCCACAAGGCAGACCAGCGCCGAATAACGGACTCCTTCCGCGTCGAGCGAGCGGTCGAGGGGCCACCAAAGTTTTCTCAGAATATCAGGGAAATCCTTCGGCGCAGGACCGGGGATCGCCATGCCGCGCGCGAATGCGCCGTAGTAATGGGTGTGCGCGCAAATCCCGCCTGGCATCACATATTGACCGTTGGCATCCACGGCTTTTGTCTTTGGGTGCTTTGCCGTCAGCGAACGGGTTGTCCCGATCTCTTTGATGATATCGCCTTCGATCAGGATGGCATGGTTCGGAAGGACGCGGTTGGGCGATTCCCAGGTGATGAGATTTGCGTTTGTGATCAGCATGTCAATTCAATCCGTATTCTGAAGGATCGGGAAGTTTGATTCCAGCGGAGCCGAGTTCCCACAACGTGTTGTATGCGTACTCTCTTAGTTCGGGATCGTCGTCGTACATGGTTTCGTAGAGTTGCTTCAGCACGTTCTCCTGCGGCGTGAATTTCAGGAATTGCAATGAAGCGAGACGAACTTCCGGGTTTTCATCTTTTAATGCCACCAATAAAATGTCTGTAGCGGGCAGACCCGGCGATATGCCGACGCCCTTCTTCGCTGCAAATTCCACCAGCCATGGCGTATCGGATGGCGCGGCCGGTTTTACCGGCGAATAAGATTCGCCCTTGGTGCGCATATCGAGGACTTCGGTTGCGGCGTTGCGGACCACCCACTGATCGTCTTCGATCTGGATTTGCTTCAAGAGGTCGAGCGCCCAATCTTCCATCACGCGCCCAAGTCCATAAACAGCGGCGCGGCGTAGGAGGATATCGTTGATTCCGATCCCGTCTTTCAACATCGAATGACCTTCGTTCGGGTCATTGGCAACGGCTTCACCCGCGGCGCGGCGTACATCCTCTTCGCCATGCAGCAGGGCGTCGGCGGCGATCTCCATGGATTGCAAAGTGCCCACAGCGGCGAGCGCCATACATGCCGCGCGTTTTACAGAAACACTTGGCGCCTGTAACGCGCCCTCCAATAGTTTCAATGATTTTACGTCTCGCATTGCGCCAATACCGAGAATGGCGAGATGGATGAGTTCGAAGGATTTGGAAGAAGCAAGCTGTCTGAATAAAGAAGCGGCGGCGGGGTCGTTACTGTAAATAAAAGCCGCCAATGCCTGTCCACGCAGACCGAGCGGAATGTTTTCAGTTTGCAGGATCTCGGCAAGCAGGCTGAACATTTTTCCACGCCATGGGGCGTTGCGCGGCGCGTCTCGCAGCCAGCGCGCAGCTTCGAACAGCGGGCGGTGCATCGGCAGGCGCGAGTCGCCCATCATGTATTGCGCCAGGCGGCTGGCATCGCCGTGCGCGGCGATGTACCGCATGGCAAGGTTTTTTCCGAGCCAGTCCGGCTGGGTGAGCAGGGTTTCGTCGGCATTGTAATTGGTCAACGCATGACCGGCGAGATACCCGGCAAAAACGGGATGCACGAATCTCATCCGATTGTTGGGGTAGGAGACCAGCAGTCCGCTGGCAGTCATCTTTGATAGCAAACCATGCGTGGGGGTGGATACCTTCTCGACTTTTTTGCGCGATTTGGTTTTTGGATCAACTTCCTTCGCTTCACCTTCCGGACTTTGGTCCGGTTCGCCTTCAGGGGTCTCTGCCGCCACCTCGAAGGATTTCACCCATACCCGCGCCTTGCGCGGATCGAAAACCGGGTCGGCGCTGATGACGACCTGCATGGCAAGCGTTTCCAATGCGGCGACGGGTGTGTTTGCCGGGGCAATGCGGCGGATGTGGGTTGCTATCGCTTCCAACACATGCGGACCGAGACTGTCCCCTGCATAAGCGCCCCAGACTTTGAGAGTCAACTCAAGGGGAGATAAATTTCCAGAAACAGAACCAAGCCAGGAGTTGACAAGAAGCGGATCCACTTGTCCGGGGCCGGTCTGCGCCCAGGCTTCCAGCGCAATGGTGCGCATCCACAATTCGCCCCATTGGGTGATGAATTTTGCATTTGCTTTTTCGTTCCATGCAGAAAGCGAAAGTGGGACAAAGCCGAGCATGATGAGTCCATCCAGATGTTCCGGCGCGCCGGTGGTGACGATCTGAACTTCGGGTTGTTCGTTGATCAGTGTTTTGAAGAATTCGGAGAAGAGGTTTTGTTCGTCGGGTGTGAGTTCATCAAAGCCGTCCACCAACAGAAGGGCTTTGCCGCTTTTGAAGGCGTTTTGTACAAATGCCGGGATTTTGCCCGTGTCGAATACCGGGGCATTTTCTGAGATGGCTTCGATGATCGGGTTGAGGATATTCTTCGAGTCTTTCACCGGGAGTTGCAAATCGGCGACATGGAAGTGGAACGGAATTGCGTCCTGCCGCTTCACCAATTTTTCACTCCGGTTTGCGGCAAGACTGGCGAGGTGCGCCAGCGCCACGGTCTTGCCCATTCCGGGTTGACCGATGATGACAAGGTTTGCCCCGCCTGCCAGGGCTTGCGGCAGGGTCAATGTATGCGGCTGGTAAACGGCGGCGAGTTCTGGCCAGGAGGGAAGGTATGGAAGTGTTTGTGTGACGACATTTTCGAAGCGGGAAGCGATGCCCGGGGCAATCGGTGCCGGGGGGGTGAGGACGGTCGGCTCTTGCAGGATGTCGTCGAGCGCGAAGATTTGGGCGGCAAGATGCATCCCCTGTGCGCGCCGCAGGGTGAGGCGGCGGTGATTCTCTTCGACGGCGTCTGTCTTGCGGGCTTGCGCCAGTTCGCGCTGTTCCTTCAATATCTGGCGCATTTCGTCAATCAACGGGCGCGAGCGGCTGATGACGAACCAGAAGATGGTGGCTGTCAGGAAACCGGCTATGAAGGAAATGGGTTCGAGATTGGCAAACATTTGACTCGTTTAATTTGAGAACAGGATGCGCCCGCAGGATGGACAGTGCGCCAGTTGCTTTTGCGAGCGCGCATTTTGCTGGAGCGCGGCGTTGATTGTCGTGCCGCAAGAGGCGCAGGCTCCATCGTCCACTTCAATGACTGCCACCCCGCGCTTTTGACCGCGAAGGTCTTCGTAGATGACCAGCATCGAATTTTCGATGGGGGCAAGCGCGGCTTCACGTTCCTGACCGAGGCTTTCCAGCTGCTTCACGAGGTCGGTCTGTTCTTCGATCAATTTCTTGTGCTCGTTCCCGAGCCGCGCCTGGACGAGTTCAAGTTCCGTTTTTGCCTTGTCGCGCTCCGACTCGGTTGATTCGGCGAGGAGCATTGCTTCCAACTGCCGTTCTTCGAGTGTCATCTGGTGTTTCTTGAGCGAGGCAATGTCTTTTTGAAGGTCTTGTAATTCTTTTGGGTTCTTGATGGAGCCGCCGTACAGGCTTGCCTCGGCTTGTTCGATCTTGATTTTTAGCCCATCCACTTCCGCTTCGGCGTTTCTTGAGGCGTGTTGAGCGCGCAGGTGGTTTTCGTTCGCCCTGTCGAACCGTTCCCGGGTAGATCGCATCTCCAAATCGTTATCGAGCGTTTTTTGAATGGCTTGCAGGCGCAAACGGGCACGGTCGATTTGGCGATCCACTTGTTGCAGGCGGTACAGTCCCAGCGATGCGCTCATGGCTCGAATTATATACGATGTATGAAAAAACAACCCGTTTTCATGCGGCTGTGAAAACGGGTTGTCTGGTCATTGGCTGGCGATGTTAAAGTAGTTGTAAACCGCCTGGGTCAGATTCACAACCAGCGGGTTGGTGACATCCCAGACATTTTGAACGGGATGATAGGTGTAAATGGACAGGACGAAATTACCGCCCGGAGAATAGACGATGCCCACGTCGCTGATGTCGTGCATGACGCCGTCTCGTGAAAGGACGAAGCCGTGTTTGTGCGGTACGAGGGTTCCATCGGGGACACCGCCTTGAATCAGCGACCCAAATTTATCAAGCGCAAGGAAGTCAATGATCGACTGACAGGTGGCGGGGGTGACTTTGCCGGGGAATGCGGCAATCAACGCGCCCCCGCCGGTTTGAACGCATTGATAAATATCCGCGAGTAAAACGCCCATTTCGGAGGGTGTGGTCTGTGAGTAGGGGTCGGGGTCGGTGAAGATGTCTGTGCGCGAATTGCCGGAAGTGACTCTTCCAGGGATGAGATTTGGCGCGCCGAGATAGAACATACCGCTGATGTAGGTGCTCCCCAGCCCAATGGCTTCCATATTCTGTGTCACGATAACGGGACCATTACTTGGGTCTATTCGTTCAAGGATCAAGTCTGTGGCTGAATTATCTGAGATTTGAAAGACCCGGGTGATGACGTCAACGGTCTGGGCATCGAGTTCGGTTCCGCGGTTGATCAGATAGGAGGTCAGGATCGGGAGTTTGATTGTGCTGGAGGCGGTAAATGCAATATCTGGCTCTACCGAGATTTCCTGTTTGTTGTTGATGGCAAAGTGAATCTCTTGCCCGGTCTGCAGATCCATCATATAGAAACCAAGCAATCCATCGAAGTCGGAGACGGTGACGAGTTGTTTTAGAAGGATGGCAAGATTGTCTGCGGTGGGGCGGGTTGCGGTGGTTTGGTTGAACGTCAACGCAATGGAACGATCTGATGGGGAACGGAGGGCGTTCGTAATGATTAATACGGCGCGGTCAAGGTCAAGTGTCTGCCCGGGAGCGCCGGGGAGGAACGAGGTCCCGCCGGGAACCGGCTGCGCCGGCGCGGGAGGGGTATCGTAGCGGGAGGAAATCTCGTTCTGTAGAAATTCGCGCAGGCGTTCCTCGGAGATCGAGGCGCTTAGTGGAATCTCTGTGGAAGGTGGAGTG
>DAOTXI010000508.1:0-4402 GCA_034435475.1 Anaerolineales bacterium | reverse complement strand
GCATAATACCCGGTATTGAAGCGGAATATCTCGCGCAAACGACCCGGGGCGTTCAAGTCGCCGTGGATGAGGACGGATAATTTGTCGTAATACAACTTCAAGTCGGGGTCTTCGATCAGGTTTTCCTTGAAATTGGTCTGGATGGTTTCCCTATATCCGGCGGGATAATCCCTGTAGTAATGTCCGATTCCCGCCAGCCCGGGGTTGGCAGGGATGTGCGCGCGGAGCGGGTCGGCGAGGGCGTGGGTGTCTATGATGTAAATATTCGGGCCCGCATAGTAGCCGAACATGCCGATGGTGCCGTACTCGACCGGGCTGACATTTTCCTGCGCGGCTTTCAATCCCGATACAGCCCATTCATGGAGTCCGCGGTATTTTACATAGTTGATCCATCCATTCGCGCCAAAGTAGAAATACTTCTCATTGGCGATTTCATACTGGTCGCCCGATACGCCAGCCTGAGTCCCGGTGATAAAAAGCGGTGGACGTTCGGCTGAAAATGCGATAAAGACAAGAAATGCGAGAAGCAGATTCCTTATCCTGCCGGAAATCGCGCCGAACACCTTTTCAGGTTCGAAGGTCATCACCAACACCCATCCCATGATGAACATTGCGGAAAAGAACCGACCGGACATAAAATCTCCGCCGACCCAAAGAATGTAACCGGCATAGAGCAGGCAGCCTGCGGCGATGGCGATCCGCTTCGCTTCCCGCTGAAAGAGAGTTGCCACCACCCCAGCCAGAATCACCCCGAGGGTGATCGGGTCCCAGTGAAGGGAGTTCATGGTATAGGCCCAACCTTGTTTCATGAGCAATAATGCCGGGAGCCCGGTCTCGGCTTTGGCATAGTAAGTGTTTGGAAATGGAAAACCATAATAGTACAGGGCAAATATTTCCCACATTAGCAGGGGGATAAATCCGCTGAAAAGAACAAATGCCGAAGCCCCCCTGGGTTTCTTTTGTTGAAGAAACAAGTGCGACAACGCGGGCAGATAAAACAGGATCGTATCCAGCCGGTTAAACATCGCAAACCCCGCCAGCAGGGACAACGAAAACAAACGCTTCCGGGTTGCATCCGGTCGAAGATACAGAATCAGGAACAGGGTCAGGAGAAGATGCGTGAGGGGGTTTTCCAAGCCGGAGGAGGAGAAATCCACAAAAGCCGCGGATCCTCCCAGCAGGATGACCGCAAAGATGGTGCGAAGTGAGCCTGATGCAAAATTTTGCATCAAGACCACAACCGTCCAGACAGAGAGAATCAGGGAAGGGACATAGAACACATACAGCGGGTCGGAAATAATCAGGTCAAATAAAACAAGCACGAACATCCACAATGGATGTGTATAAGCTTGAACACGCTCGCCTACATTCCAGACTGGCCCGTATCCATGCAGGAAATTATCCACGGTGCGGAGCGTGATGAAAGCGTCGTCTGACACCCACAAATTACGAACAAAAGTAAAGACCAGCAACGCCAGGCTGGAATATTTGACGACAGTCTCAGGACGGTCAATTCTGATCTTTATTTCGAAGGGAGGGGAGACGCGGGAAGGCGCTGCGCTGTTGTCATTCATAAGACGCTCCTTGGCGTGGATTATACATGAATCTCACAACGCAACATTTTGTCACCCGGGGGCGCCCGGGCATGTGACATTCCTCCCGATGGTCATTTTTGGAAATCTTCTGTAAAATATCAGGCATATTCATTTTCCACGCCCCAAGGAGGCGCACATGATCAGCACGGAAACCCTGTCCCAGTTCAGCCTGTTCAATGGACTTCCCATCTCGTTCCTTCAAGAGATCGCTTCCATGAGCCGCCAGTCATCCTACAAGAAGGATGATTTTGTCTTCCGCGAAGGGGAAACTGCCGACAAGTTGCACTTTCTTCTCAATGGGAGCGTGGCTTTGCGTGTCAAACTCACCTCCCGCCCCGACAGCGTAACCGTCTCATATGTTTCCATGCCGTACCAGATCTTCGGCTGGTCGGGGATGGTCGCGCCCCATCACTACACATCCAGCGCTCAATGCGACGAAGACTCGGAACTGCTCATCGTCCCTGCTGAACAATTCATGAAATTACTTGCCAGCCAGCCAGAACATGGTTTCCACGTGATGCTACGAATAGCCGAAGTCATCGCAGACCGCCTGCGAAACAGTCGCCAGGCCTTGCTGAAGACGTTGTAATGGATTCTATCGGAAATCTTTTCGTAATGCGTAATACGCGATACGCAAAATTACGCATTACGAATCACATATTACGTTTCACGCACCCAATCCCTGCTTTGTTTTTTCCTTTCCCCTTGACCTCATAAAATTCAACACACGCGGCATGACATCCGAGTACATCGAATACCAGAATTTACTAGGCGCAAAATCATACGCGCCGAGCGTCCGCACCACGTCACCGCCCAAGCCCTCTTTGAAGCGATATACGCCCCACATCGAGTCGCTTTCATCGAAAACATCCGGCGCGCCCCACAGATCGTAGGTCAAACAGCCGTACGCCTTGGCATGTTTCATCGCCGCCCATTGCAAAAGATAGGTCGGCATTTTTTCACGGCGCTGATCCCGCGACATGCCGTAGACGTAATATCCGCGACCGGCGAACATGAAGAGGAAAATGGCGGCGACGGGTTCACTGTCTACCTCCGCAATTAATGGGATGGCTGAAGGCGTAATTCGAGATTCGTAATTCGTAAGGAACAACTTCCAAACAGTCGAATAATATTCTTCATCGCGGATTACAAAGCCATCGCGCACAGATGTTTCAGCATACATTTTATAGAGCATCCCCAAATCCCCTAAACTGCCTACGCGCACAGTAACACCCTTCTTTTCCGCGAGACGCACGTTATAGCGCGTCTTCTGCTTCATGCGCATGAGAATTTCTTCTTCGCTGGCGGTTAGATCGACCATGACCGTGTTGCGGAACTGGATCTGGTCGGATGAGTCCACCCAACCCCTGCGCTTCAAATCGGACATCACAGCCTGCCCATTGTTTTCTGCGACCTCATCTACGCTGGCAGGGACTCCGCGCCCCAAGACCACGTCCGGGTCGAGTTTCAGGAAGATCGCGCCCTGCTTCTTCGCAAAGGATTGCAGATCATCCAGCACCTGTTTCCGCAGGGACTCATTCGTCCAATCCATGAGTGGACCTTTGGGGGCGTAGAAGATGGAGAAACGACGGAAGGCGGTGCGTTTGAGAATGAGGGCAGAAGCAGTAATTGGAGATTGGTAATTGGTAATTGTCTGAGGATCGCTCACAACTTGAAATTTGCCATCTTCCGTCCAGACGGCATAATAGGGAACCCAGCCATACTTCGCCTTCACCTGTCCCCATTCGTAGGTTTGCAGGAAGTGCGGGTCGGGAAGTTGCGAGATGAGTTGATTCCAGAGTTGGGAGGGTTGAGAAGATGATGTCATAAAAGTTGTGTCGTAATGCGTGAAACGTAAAACGTAAAGAACAATTTACGAATTACGCATTACGTATTTCGTATAAAACCAATACAACAAAGGATTATATACTCTATCCAATGCCTGTGCTGCTCTCTTTAACTGACCGCCAAAGCCGCGCTTGAAGCGGTAGACGCCCCACAAGCCATCATGCCGCGACTCGAATTGGGCTTCGAGCGTCTCTTCGTTCTCGTCAGGGATGCCCCACAGGTCGTACTCTGTACATCCACGCGCCTTTGCCCAGCGGATGGCTTCCCATTGCAGGAGATAGGTTGGCATGCGGTTACGCTCTTCATTGTTTGAAGCGCCATAGACGTACCATGCTCGCTTGGCGTTTGCAAAGACCATCAACGAAGCCAGCGGTTTACCTTCGTACTCGGCGACAAGCAGTTCGCATGTCCCCTTCGGGTGGAAGAGTTCGTAGGCGCGTTGATAATATTCTTTGGAATGCACGCCAAAGCCATCGCGCCCACCGGTGACGGTCATCATCTCGTGGAAAGCGGCGATGTCGTCCCATGCGCGGACGGTCACGTCTTTTTTCTCTGCCAGACGGATGTTGTAGCGGCATTTGGGTTTCATTCGAGACAGGATATTTTCTTCGCTATCTTTAATATCAAGAGTGATGGTGCGAGGTGGTTGGATGTTATGGGAGGAAATTCGTAATTCGTAATTCGTAATTCGTAATTGATTTACGGTTGAGGAATCTTCCCAAAAATCAGGTTCGAGTTTGAGGAAGATGGCGCGGTTCTTTTTACAAACAGAATCGATCTCACGCCAAAACTGTTCACTGGTCACTGATAACTGGTTACTGGCTATTTTCGGCATGTATGCAATCGTGAATCCCAGCGGCAGGCGGCGAAATAAAATTTGCGCGCCGATATTCCCAAAAATAATGCGGACGGGTCTCCAACCAAAATCTTTTTTTAGTTCACCCCACTCGCCCATCTGC
>DAOTXI010000507.1:0-3594 GCA_034435475.1 Anaerolineales bacterium | reverse complement strand
CGCGAGCGTACCGATCATGTACAGCCAGAAAGTCACCGGCATGGTCTTGCGAAGTCCGCCCATGTTGCGCATATCGCCAGGGTCGAAGGGTTCATGGGAGTGCGAAGTCTCCTGACTTCGCCGACGACGGGAGTCGTCGGACTCCTTTTTATGAGCCGCATGATGTTCATGCGCATGATGCCCGCGCTCCAAACCGAGGATGACGGAACCAGCCGAGAGGAAGAGTAGAGCCTTGAAGAAAGCGTGGGTAATCAGGTGGAACATCCCTGCCACATACGCGCCCATGCCCACAGCCGCGACCATGAAGCCAAGCTGGGAAATGGTTGAGTACGCGAGGACTTTCTTGATGTCGTATTGTCCAACCGCAATGGTGGCGGCGAAGAGAGCCGTCGCAGCGCCGACCATCGCAACGATGTATTGAGCCTGCGGAACAAGTGTGTATAGCGGAGCCGAGCGGGTAACAAGGTACACACCCGCAGTCACCATCGTCGCGGCATGGATGAGGGCAGAGACCGGGGTCGGACCCGCCATCGCGTCTGGCAGCCAGATGTAAAGCGGAATCTGCGCAGACTTACCAGCCACACCGACCAGCATGAAGAGCGTGATGGCAACGATCACCCAAGGCTGTGCTTCAGCAATCGCAGGAGCAGCGGCAAAGACTTCATCGAATTGGAAAGAGCCGAGATACCAGAACATCAAAAAGCCCGCAATGAGGAAGCCAAAGTCGCCCACGCGGTTGGTGATGAAGGCTTTCTTGGCGGCGTCCGAATTCGCCCAGGAGGGGCGGACGAGGGTGTCCATCTCGAACCAGAAGCCGATCAGCAAGAAGGAGAAAAGCCCCACGCCCTCCCAGCCGACGAAGAGCATTAAGTAGGAGTCGCCTGAGACGAGGATCATCATCGCAGCGATGAACAGGTTCAAGAAAACGAAGAAGCGGGCAAAGCGTCCCTCCTCATGCTTGAATCGCACATCCTCATGCATGTATCCAATGGCGTAGATGTGGATCAAAGTCCCGACGCCTGAAACGACCAGCATCATCGTCGTCGAAAGCGAGTCGACGCGGAAGGTCCAGTCGAGTTTGAGGTCGCCGATGTGGATCCATTCGGCGAAGGGCACACTCACGGCATGACCATGATTAATCGCAACCGAATACGCCAACAGCGCCGAGATGACGAATGCCGTCCCCGATGCCAGGCTTGCCACCGTACCAATCACCTTCTCGGAAAAATTCCTGCCGAAGGCGGCGTTGATGAGCAGACCGAGGACCGGCACAAGCACCAACCCGGGGGCTAGAAAATAAAACCCTGTGTTTACTGTTTCACTTAAGTGCATGGAAAGTCTCCAGAAAGCAGAGAGTAGATAAGTAGAGAGTAGATAAGTGGTGAAAAACGGGTGTCGTCTTATCTCTAATCATCTAATCTCTAATCTCTATCCCTTCAGGGAATTCATTTCGTCAATATTGATATTCTTCTTCGTCTTGAAAATTTCCACGATCAGCGCGAGACCGACTGCCACTTCGGCGGCGGCCACGGCGATGACGAAGAAGACGAAGATCTGTCCGCTGAAGGTTTCGTAAACGCTGGCGAATGCGACAAAAGCCAGGTTTGCCGCATTGAGCATCAACTAGATGGACATGAAAATGATGAGCGGGTTGCGGCGCGAAAGCACTCCGAGCGCGCCGATGGTAAAAAGAATCGCCGATAAGACAACGTAATAATTTACAGGGACCATTATTTCGCCTCCCTTTCCTGACGGGTCAGAACGATTGCGCCCATCATGGCGACCAGCAGCAAAATGGACGTGACCTCGAACGGCAGGAGGAAATTATTGAACAAAGCCATTGCCATCTCCCGCAGGCTGTCCATGGTGTTGAGCGAGGCATCCGGCATGTTGACGGCTAAATTGGAGCTGGCACGGGTGAACAGAAGATAGACCGCCTCCACCGCGAGGATGACCGAAAGCAGACTCGCCAGCGGTTTCTGCCAGGGCAGGGAATTGGTGGGAGCCAGGCTCTCCGCGCCAAGGAGCATGATTACGAAGAGGAACAACACCATGATCGCGCCCGCGTAGACCGTGATCTGCGCCATGGCAATGAAGGGCGCGCCCAGCAAAAGATAGAAGATAGCCACGGTGACGAAGTTCAACACAAGAAACAGCGCCGAATACACAGCGTTCTTTCTGAACAACATCCCCAGCGCGGTCGCAATGGCGACGAGGGAAAGGACGAGGAAGACGATGAGATTTGTATTCATCAGTTAGCCTTACAATTATATATTTGATTTTGAATAAAACAAAAAGAAGTGTTTATCAATTATTTGCATCTAAGTACTCCTGCGGCACGTTGAGTTTCAATACTGGCGGATACACATCCGCCAGATATTCCAAACCATTTATATTATGGTACTGCTTCATCTAAATACTCTTGTGGAACTTTGAGTTTCAAAACTGGTTGAGGAACTTTAATAAGACAACTTGAACCATCACTATAAACAGACCAATAGCTTATCAAGCACAACCCGAATTCTGTAGTATAAATTGCGCCCGTATTATCGTAAATCCAGCCATAAAAAGAAAAATATTTGGGATTATAGGAAATACGGTCTATGTCGGGGTATCCATCTTCAATTTTTTGATTCGTATTACTAAGGTAAATACCGTCGCTTTTTGCAATAAACTTATTATTAAAAGATAATATTTGAGGAAGAAATTCAGGGTAATCGGGTATATAAGTAAAAGATATATTGTATACTAATAAAAATTCTTCTAAGCGATTAGGAGAATTCCCTGAAACATCAAGATATCTTATAAAAAAATTATTTCTTGAAATGTGAGTACTTGTATCTAAAGCAACAACAATATTATCGCCAATTAAGAAAACTTCTTTATCATCTCGCAAACTTTGAGCGAGGACATCAAGATTTACCTTTCCATTAAAGTATGCATCGGAATTTATATCCCTGAATTTTTGTAAAGCATACTGATTCATTGTTTTCAAATCTAAAACATATTCGTCAACTCCATAAAATGTATGGAAAGCAATTTCATCGTTCAGAAAATGAATCGAGCCTCTTGATAAATTTAAAATATATTTTTTTTCACCTGTCTCCAAGTTTAATATGTAATTATCATTACTCATTAATTCATCTTTGCCTACAAACAATAGACGCCCACTTGGTGATAGCCTAACTATATTATCTTTCTGGCAAGCAGGAATAATTACATCTACTCGCTCAGGGTAACGAAATTCATTACTAGATAAGGGACAGCCACACTGAAAGAGAAACTGTAGCAAAAGACTATTTCTACCCCATACTCCCCAACAATAGCCAGTATAAACGGTGAATATTCCACCAACCACTAATAAGCCAAGGCTTATCTTTTGGATAAATCCTGACTTTGTAAAGGAAGTGGTCTTTACCTTCAAGTTTGTCATTAATTTCTATTTCTTGAACTTGAAATTAGCACGATAGTAACTGCCATCACTAAGTTTCAATACTAAAGTTCGACAAGTGTTTGCCCATGCTTTATCAGTCTTCCACACATAAGTATATTGGTCTGTGGTTGCATCATAAGACAAACTGCTTCCACCTGCTG
>DAOTXI010000506.1:0-2881 GCA_034435475.1 Anaerolineales bacterium | reverse complement strand
ACCTTGAGCGTGGGGCAGCGGCAGTTGATCTCGTTTGCGCGCGCCCTGCTTGCCGACCCGCGCATTTTGATTTTGGATGAAGCAACCTCTTCTGTGGATACCCAGACCGAGCATATCATTCAGTCTGCGCTGGCAACTCTTTTGAAGGGACGCACATCCTTCGTTATCGCGCACCGATTGTCCACCATCACGAATGCGGATAAAATCGTGGTGATTGACGACGGCAAGATCATCGAACAAGGTCGGCACGCTGAATTGCTTGCGATGCAGGGACGTTATTTCGATTTGTATAAGACAGGTTTTCAAGAGTAACACTATCCTTCGAATATACTTCAAAGAGCGCTTGGGGTCTCCGCTCAGGACGCAAAATAAAGGATACGAATGACCACACCTCAAAACGAATTTTTCTACAAAATGTCCACGACCCTCCGCAAAGGACTTGCCGAGACGCAGGCGAAGGTCAACGACCTGTACCGCATTGATGAATTGGAGGATTACATCAATATCCCCGATTCGCCCATCGAACACATCAAAGCCGCGCTCATGCCGCTGGTTGTGCAGGTCAGCGATTTTCAGGATTACGCTGAAACGGTCACGAACCGCATGGAACTCGATTTGCAGGATGTGGATATTCCCGCCATGCTCGATGGCGTGCTGATGATGGCAGACCAGCTTGCCGAACACAAGGGCGGCATCGAGATCGAAGACGAAATCCCCGAAGACCTGCCCATCATCGAAGGCGACCCGACCCGTCTTTCGCAGGCTTTGATGCACTATATTCACAACGCCGTCAAATTCACCGAGAAGGGAATTGTCACTGTCCGAGTGAAGCGTGAAGCAAATAATATTCTTTTCGAGGTCAGCGATACCGGAATCGGCATAGCCGAAGCGGATCAGGAGAAAGTCTTTGAACCGTTCGAGACCATCCTCGAAGATAAAAACGATCCTTGTTCTGAGACGCGCTTGAGGTCGCCATTCGCCAGCCCAACCGCATCAAACGCGGACATGCCCCCGCCAACCCGAACAATCCGCGCCACGCAAGCATCCTTGCCGAATACCCCGAAGCGACAACACTTGACCTGCTCGACCGCGATCCGCTCGGACGCGCTTACACAATAGACGAACTTAATGCGATGAAGGAGCGCGACGAATGAATACGTTTGGGTTTTGGATGGGACTCACCGCCCTGTTCATTATCGGCTTGGGCTTCATCTGGGTCATTCGCCGGGAACGCTACTTCGGCTACTTGTGGTGGCCTTATGCGCTGACTCTTGGCGCCGCTTGTGTGATTGGGGCGTTGTTCATCTCGAACGACTGGGTATCTGGTCTGCTCGGCGCGGCGGGAGCGTCGCTGATCTGGGGCGGCACCGAATTGAAAGAACAAGCCGCGCGCGGAGAATTGGGCTGGTATCCCTTCAATGGTAAAAAGATTCAGCCGCCCTTTGTGGATATCATCAAGAAGTGGAAAGCGCCAAGTTTGTAACCATTTGTATCGCTGAAATTTTTAATGAGGGGATTTAGTACAATTACCCCAATGAAACGAGTTATCGCTTTATCGCTTTTCTTGACCGCATGTGCCGCTTCGCCTGCGGCATTATCCACGGCAACCCCCGCGCAACTGGTCGCCACCATCGTCCCGCCGACTTCCACGCCGACGGAATTGCCGATACCCACGGCAGCCCTCACCGCCGAAGAGTGGATCATCCCATACACAATCGAAGGTTTGCGCGGGCGCGAGTATGAAAGCGGGACGATCTCACGCGGCGAACCTGTTCTCGAAACAGGCGATTTCATTCGTTACCATATTTCATATCCCAGCGACGGACTCACTATCACCGGCGTAATGCAGATCCCAAAGACAGGCAAGCCGCCTTATCCTGTCATCGTTATGAACCACGGTTTCTTTTCGCGCTATATTTATCAGCCCGGTGACGGCACTGATCGCGCCGCTGGGTTTCTTAACCGCAAGGGCTATCTCACTGTTTCATCCGATTATCGCAGTTGGGGCGGTTCGGATACAGGCGAGAGCCTTTTCTATTCCGGTCAGGCGATTGATGTGATTCATCTGGTGAATGCCCTCCCATCCATTCCCGAAGCGGATACCGAACGCATTGGCATGTGGGGGCACAGCATGGGCGGCGGTATTACTGCAAAAGTTTTAACCATACTTGGCGCCCGGGTCAAAGCCGCTGTAATTTATTCATCCGTCAGCGCCGATTTTGCCGATGTGATCGGACGTTGGGGTCCGGGCTGTGTGGGGGATGTCTACGAAGGCGAGGCGACCTTTGGCTGCAATTCATCGGATATTCTTCCATTGGATTTGCCAGCCAGCTTGACCGCTTCCTACTTCGACGCGACATCTGATCCGGTTATGCTGGAGGCTGTTTCTCCGCTGTATCATTTTGACCTCGTGCAGGCGCCAGTCCAAATCCATTACGGCACCGAAGACGGGCAGAACGCCAGCGGCACACCGCCCGAATGGTCGCGGAAAATGTATCAGGCATTTATGGATGCTGATGTAGATGCCGAGATCTATGCCTATCAGGGTGAGGAGCATTCGTTCATTGGCGACCCATGGTTCGTGTTCATGGGCAAGTCCCAGCTATTTTTCGATAAACATGTAAAAGGACAATAAGAATCACATCATAGCCATGCTGATTTCATCTTTCACGTTCGATAAAAGATCACTGGCGGCATTTCTGCTCGTGGTTTTATTAGGCGGCTGAAATTTGGTTGCCATTCCTTTCAGCAATCAAGAGCTGGCTCCATTCTGGGGCACGTTCGTGCGTTTCTTTTTTGCCGGTTCGATCTTCTGGTTGATCTTTTTGGGCAGGCGCATGTCACTCCCAGGTCAACGTGATGTCGCCGTGATCGCCCTGAA
>DAOTXI010000505.1:0-6960 GCA_034435475.1 Anaerolineales bacterium | reverse complement strand
TTGCATGTCGGCTCGCATGGAAATATGCTCGTCATTGCAAAGCACTTCCCGGGAACAGGCGGCGCCGACCGCCTGACTCAGGATGAAGTTTCCACGGTCAGAAAATCGCTTGAACAGTTGAAGCAGGTTGAGTTGGCGCCCTTCTTTGCTATAACCGGAAAAGCCGATTCATCGAATGAGGTTGTGGATGGTTTGCTAGTTTCGCATATTCGTTATCAAGGCTTTCAGGGAAATATCCGAGCCACCACCCGCCCGGTCAGTTTCGACCAGCAGGCGCTCAGCCAGATTCTTGCCCTGCCTGAATTTTCCGCCTGGTATGGCGAGGGCGGGTTGCTGGTCAGCGATAATCTCGGAACCGCTGCCGTGCATGATTTTTATGTTACTGGCGGCGGCAGTTTTCAGGCGCGTATCGCCGCGCGGGATGCTTTCCTGGCGGGCAATGACCTGCTGTATATGGGCAATATCAAATCGGACGATTCGCCCGACTCGTATACCTCGGTGGTCCGCACCTTGGAGTTCTTCGCCCAAAAATACCGCGAAGACCCCGCCTTTGCCCAGCGGGTGGACGCTTCGGTGGCGCGCATCCTTGCTGCCAAACTTCGCCTGTATGACGGTTTTTCGATCAATAACGTTATTATCAATTCCACGGTCAACCCAGCGCTGCCTGAAACTGAATCAGCCGATGGGGAGACCGGTTCGAATATTTCCTTTCAAATTGCGAGAGGCGCTGTCACTCTCGTCAGCCCGGGGCAACAGGACCTTGCCTCCGTCCTGCCTTTACCGCCCCAGCCCAACGACCGGATCGTGTTCATCACCGACACTGTCAGCGGGGCGCAATGCTCGGGTTGTGTGACCCAGCCCCGGCTTGCGGTGGATGCGTTGCAATCCGCGGCATTGAGGTTGTATGGCCCGCAGGGCGGGAATCAGGTGGAGGAATTCCGTCTCAAATCGTATTCCTTCGAAAATGTCCTCGCGTTGTTAAACTCCCCGGATGATAATCAGTTCATGGCAGACGATCTTGATGCGGCTGATTGGGTTGTGGTTTCGGTGACGGGGGTTTCGAGCGGGCAATCCGGGTTGATCAGCCGGTTATTGCGGGAACGGTCGGAACTTTTACTGAACAAGCAATTGATCCTGTTTTCGTTTGGCGCTCCCTATTATTTCGACACGACTACAGTATCGCGTTTCACCGCCTATTACGCGTTGTATAGCAAGCAACCGGAATTTGTGGATGCGGCTGTCCGCGTCCTTTTTCAGGAACTGGCGCCAACGGGAGCATCGCCAGTTTCGATATCTTCAGTCGGATACGATTTGATTACGGTCACTTCACCGAATCCGAATCAGATCATTCCGATCTTTCTGGACCTGCCGACTGACTTGTCCACCCCCGAACCGGGCAGCACGCCCGAGCCTGCCGCCGCATCGCTCTTCAAAATTGGCGATACCATTTCCCTGCGAACCGGCGTGATTATGGATCATAACGGCAACCCTGTCCCTGATGGGACAGTGGTGCAATTCTCAATGCTGCTGACTGGGGAAGGCGGTGGCATTTTACAACAGGTCGAATCGGTGACAACGGGCGGCGTGGCGCGCGCCGCATTTGGCTTGGATAAGCCCGGGCTGTTGGAGATCCGCGTAACCAGCGAACCGGCAACCATCTCTGAAGTTTTGCAGTTGGATGTTTCGCAATCCGGTGAGGTTGTGGTGACGGTCGTCGTCCCCGAACTGACGCAGTCTGCCCAGCCGACGCCGCTTCCGCCTGCATTTGAAGAACCGGATCCGTTTGTAACTGTTGAAGGTTTTCCGCGCGTATCTGCCTGGTCGCTTTCGATGCTTCTCATCCTGCTGGGGGCGGGCGCATTCTTTGTAATTGCCTCGCGTTTTTTCAAGCAGACCATCGCTTTGCGACTCGCGCTTGGTATGTTACTGGGCGGGTTGCTTGCTTATAACCTTCTGGCGTTTGGCTTTTTCAACCTGCCAGATTGGGTGGCAAACCAGGGTATGCCTGGTATTTTTACCGCCACTCTGACCGGGCAGACGCTTGGGTTGGCAGGCGGGTGGTTCTGGTCGCGTGTGGGCAAATAGTACCTTCCGCTCATTTTCTTATCTGTAATTGGTGATACCATAACCCCATCATGAGGACAGGAGCATTCAAAGATGGAATCCAATAACAAAGCAGGAAAGGCAAACAAGGCAAAGCAACCCCCAATTCTGTTCGACAAAACCCAGAAGATCATAAAAGACCTGACTGCCAGACTCGGCGGCACGCTGGTCACGTATTTCAACAACCCGCGCGGCGCAGTCTGCCATGATGATGTGCTTGCCCTGTTCGAACTGCTTGAAAAGATCGGCAGGCAGAAGACCATTTATCTCTTCATCAAGTCGAGCGGCGGAAATGGTCAGGCATCCCTGCGCATTGTCAACCTCCTGCGCCAGTATTGCGACGAGATCGTTGCCGTCATCCCGCTTGAATGCGCTTCGGCAGCCACCATGATCACCCTCGGCGCGAACGAGATTCACATGGGTCCGATGGCATATCTCACCTCGGTGGACACTTCGCTGACCCATTCGCTTTCCCCTATTGACCGCGACAATGACCGTGTCAGCGTCAGTCTGGACGAACTGAACCGCGTCGTCCGTTTATGGCAGGCGCAAAAAGCCGACTCGAACGAAAACCCTTATCAGCAACTTTTTCAACACGTCCATCCCCTCGTGATTGGCGCAGTGGACCGGGCCGAATCGCTTTCGATCATGTTGTGCAAGGAACTGCTTGCCTATCACATCAAGGAGGAGGCAGTCGCTGAACAGATCGCATCCACGCTCAATTCCAAATACCCTTCGCACGGTTACCCCATCCTGTTCGAAGAGGCAAAACGCATCGGTTTGAAGGTCAACCATCTTACACCGGAGATCAACTCGCAATTGCTTGCCCTGAACGAGTTGTACAGCGAAATGGGACAGCGTGCAACCACCGATTTCGACGACACCCACGCGCACGGCAACGAGATCCTCAACATCTGGGAATCAACCGATGTGCTTGTTTATTATCAACAGGACAAGGATTGGTTCTATCGCACCGAAGAACGCCGCTGGATATCGCTCAATGATTACAGTAGTTGGCGGCGAATGCACAAGAAGGGGAATCGGGTCGAGAAATCCACCCTCCATATTTCATAAAAATTAGGTCACGTCTTGGGGCGTGACCTGATTTTTAGCCCAAATAAACCTTTGCAAAATATTGACAAAACCTAAACGGAATGGTAAGATGTTGTTATGTCCAATAATTTTCACCTCAAATTCAATGACCCCGCCCCTGACCTGGCTTTGCTTGATGGGCGGGGAAAATCCATTCAACTTTCTTCCTTATGGAAGAAGAAGGTCCTCATCCTTGCCTTCACCCGCCATTTTGGATGTCCGCAATGCAAGGAGATGGTGGACCAATTGATAGATGCGCATCAGACCCTGACCGAAAGAGGCTTGCGGCTTGCAATCGTTTCCCACGCCTCAGCCGAATCTGCCAAAGCCTTCTGCGATCAACGCGCTCCAGATGCCATCTGTCTTGCCGACCCCAACCGTACTGCCTATCGTGCCTATGGCTTGTATCGCGGTAATTTCTGGCAGACCTTGCTTTCCCCGAATATTTGGAGGTCGAACCGCAGGCTTGGCCGCCAGAAGGGCTATCGCCCTGAGGTGCCGCCCGCCGGGCAGGATGCCTATCAAATGTCCGGGACCTTTGTCATCGGCATGGATGGACGCATCCGCCTGCCGTATTACTACGAAGACATCGCCGATCATCCGCCTGTGGACCTGCTCCTGCATGGGATCATGGGTGTGGATTGGAATAAACCCTTCGACGCAAACCCGTTGGTGTAGTGAGTATATTTCATGAATAGTTTCTTTATTGCAACCTACCTTGCGATCAAGGAGGTGTTTCGCAATCGCGGGCGCTTTCTGATGGTCGCGCTTGTCATTGCGCTCATCACAGTCCTTGTATTGTTCATTGCCGCGCTGGGCGAGGGCTTGTCCGACGCCAACCGGCAATACGTGGCAAATCTCGACGCGCAACTGGTCGTCTTCCTTGAAAAATCCGATTACAGCATCACCGCCAGCCGCCTTGAGACGAATACGGTCAAAGCCGTGAGGCGGGTGGACGGTGTGGCGGACGCCGGTCCGATCTATACCTCGAATTCCGAGATTGTCTCTTTGCCTGAGCCGCTAAAAATCTCCATGCTCGGTGTGGAGGCGGGCAAGCCGGGTATGCCCCCGCTTTTGGATGGCAGGTATTTTCGCGGTGGGGAGGCGCGCGAAGCCGTCATGGATTTCAGCGTTGCACAGCGAACGAACTTGCAGATTGGCGACACCATTGAAATCCGCTCCACGCAAGGCACGGAAGATGAGTTCTTCACGTTGACCATTGTCGGGCTTGTGGACAAGCAGGCGTATTTCTTCCAGCCGACGATCTTCGTCCCGTCATCCACCTGGGAATTGATGCGCCCCCAATCCGAATCGGATTTAAGCAGTGATACGCCCTACCCGAACATCATCGCGGTTAAGTTACAGGATCCGGCGCAGATCGAGGAAATGAAACTACGCTTGGTGGAGCGCGTTCCCAATATCGAAGTGGCGGATATCGAAACTACGATCAACAACATCCCCGGTTACACCGCCCAGCAGGGAACGGTTCAGACTCAGGGCGCGTTCACTTTGTTGATCGGCATTCTGGTAATCGGCGGTTTCTTCCAGATTCAAGTCCTGCAAAAGGTTCCCCAGATCGGCGTATTGAAAGCCATTGGCTCATCGAATTTTGTGGTCGGGCTTTCGGCGGTGATTCAAATCATCATTGTGACTGCGATTGGCGTCGGCATTGGCGCGTCTCTCAACTATCTTTTCTCGCTCGGTCTGCCTCCCACCATCCCACTGGCATTCAATGGAAGCCGCTCGCTCCTCGCCATTTTGTTGTTGCTTTTCATCGGTCCGTTGGGAGGGCTGGTGTCCATCATATACGCAGTTCGCATCGAGCCCCTCAAGGCTCTAAGGTTAGGTTAGAAAATGTTTGATATCGCATTGGAAGTCAAATACCTGGTCAAGTCGTTCACGCTGGATGGCGTGACCATCAACGCGGTGGATCAGGTTTCGTTTCGGGTGAAATTCGGCGAGTTCGTTGCCTTGGTCGGACCCAGCGGCTCCGGAAAGACCACCATGCTGTCCATCCTTGCCGCATTGCTTTCACCCACCAGCGGACAAGTCCTCATAGATGGGCAAGACCTTTCTCAAATGGCAGAAAAAGACCGGGTCAAACTGCGCCGGGAGAAGATCGGTTTTACCTTTCAGGCAAATAACCTGATTCCCTACCTCTCCGCCCGCGAGAATGTGGAATTTATGCTGCGCCTGAACGGAAAACTCGACCATGCCAGCCGCATCCGCTCGGATGAGTTGCTGTCACGTCTCGGTCTTGCGGAACGCTTGCACAACCTGCCCGCTCAAATGTCCGGCGGACAGCAGCAACGGGTCGCCATCGCCCGGGCATTGATCCACAACCCCGCGCTTGTTCTGGCTGATGAACCCACCGCCTCACTCGACACCGAACGCGCCTTTCAGGTTGTCGAGACCTTCGCCAATCTCATCCACGAAAATGGACGGGCAGGCATCATCGTCACCCATGACCTGCGCATGTGCCAGTTTGTAGACCGCGTCCTGCAAATGCAGGATGGGAAACTTGTGCGGGTGTATGAGACGAAGAAGGAGATCAGGGGGCTGGCAACCGCCGCGGTCCATTAACTGTAGGGCAGGCTTTATGGTTTTTAACAAAATAATCTCGTAATGTTGCGTAGGGCGCGTTCTCTTACGCGCCCGTTGGCGTTAGAGAACGCCAACTACGTGGTTACGGTATTTATTTGTAAAACTTCATTCAGCCTGCCGGGTTAGAAATTATTTTTACCCCTATCGTTTTCCTGTCGGGCTGCAAGCCCGACATGCTTACTCTAAAACCAAAATCAAAAAGGCATCCAAAGACCAAAATCTCTGGATGCCTTTTTCAATCACTAATCTCTGCTCTTACGCAGTTTCCAAATAGCGCTCGATCTCATAATCCGTCACCCGCAGGCGGAACTCGTCCCATTCCTCCCACTTTGCGCGCAGGTAGGCTTCAGTCAGGTAGCCGCCGAGAGAGGACTTGATGACATCATCCTTCGACAATTCGGTGAGGGATTCAGCCAGCGAGCCGGGCAGTTCGGTCACACCGAGTTTGGCGCGTTCCTCCTTGTCCAGGTGATACAGGTTGATGTTGTTCAAGGGCTTGGGCGCCTTCATGTTCTTATCAATGCCGTCGAGGGCGGCCGCCAGCATGGCGGTGAATGCCAGGTATGGGTTGGACGACGGATCGGGGAAGCGCAGTTCGGCGCGGACGGCCTTATCGCGACCTTCGGTGTAGCGCGGGATGCGGATCAGAGCCGAGCGGTTCTGCTGAGCCCAGCCGATATAAACCGGCGCTTCATAACCGGGGACAAGACGCTTGTAGGAGTTCACCGTCGGCGCAACCACACCGGCGAGGGCGCGGGCATGTTCCAATTGACCGGCAATGAAGGAGTACGCCAGCGGCGAGAGGTGAGCCTCGTCCTTCGCGTCGAAGAACAGGTTCTTTCCGCTCTTGGTATCGAAGAGACTCTGGTGGCAGTGCATTCCCGAACCATTAATGCCGTACACAGGTTTGGGCATGAACGAGGCGGTCAATCCGTGCTGGGCGGCAATCGCCTTGACGGTATATTTCAGGGTCAGAACATTGTCCGCGGTCTTCAACGCATCCGCAAAACGAAAGTCAATCTCATGCTGACCGAGGGCGACTTCATGGTGACCCACTTCCACATCGAGTCCCATGGCATCCAAGGCATCCATCAACGCGGTGCGGACGACGACTGCTTCATCGAACGAAGAGAAATCGAAGTAACCGCCCGTGTCGTGGGG
>DAOTXI010000504.1:0-2813 GCA_034435475.1 Anaerolineales bacterium | reverse complement strand
ATATGGAAAAAGCCTATCCCGGCGAAGGCGCGGGCTTTTTGCTCGGCGTGAATGGTGAAGTAACAGATGTGTTGACGCTCGAGAACGCCCGTGAAGAGGAGGCGCGTCATAACCGTTTTTTGCTCACGCCCGAAGATTATCTGAAAGCCGAGATGAAAGCGATGGAACTCGGCGTGGATTTGATCGGCGTTTTCCATTCTCACCCCGATTGCCCGAACATCCCTTCAGAGTATGACCGGGAATGGGCGCAGCCGTTTTTTTTGTATGTCATCTCGCGGGTGGATAAGGGGCGGACGATCAATCATCGTTCATGGAGGCTGGCAGAAGACCGCTCCGGGTATGAAGAAGAACCATTGGAAATTCGATAAATTATCACAAGGAAAAGAGTACAATAATTTTATGACCACATTGAGAATCCCAACCCCATTGCGAACCTACACCGGCGGCAAAAGCGAAGTGACCGTGAGCGGCGCGAAAATTTCCGATGCGCTTGCCGACCTGACGGCGCAATTCCCCGCCATCAAGCCGCACCTGTTCAACGAAAGCGGCGGCTTGCGTCCGTTCGTGAATTTGTTCGTCGGCGAGCACAATATCAAAGACCTGCAAGGCGTGGATACGCCGCTCAAGGACGGCGACAAGGTGATGCTGATCCCGTCCATTGCGGGTGGAAAAAAATCCTAACCACGAAGGGTCACAAAGTGTCACCAAGGAAAACCTTTGTGTGCCTTCGTGACACTTTGTGGTAGAAAAGGTTCCCATGATCGAAGAACTCTCACACGAACAAATCCTGCGTTACTCGCGCCACCTGCTCATGCCTGAAGTCGGCTTGCAGGGACAGATCAAACTCAAGAACTCGTCCGCGCTGGTGATTGGCACGGGCGGACTTGGCTCACCCGTCGCACTCTATCTCGCTGCAGCGGGAATTGGGCGCATCGGCTTGGTGGATTACGATGTTGTCGATTCGTCGAACTTGCAACGACAGGTCATTCACGGCACGTCCACGGTTGGAAAGTTGAAAGTGGAAAGCGCGCGTGATCGGTTGACCGACCTCAACCCCGATATTCAAGTTGATATTTATAACGAACCGTACACTTCCGAAAATGCCCTGCGCATCGCGAAGGATTACGATGTCATCATAGACGGCACCGATAACTTCCCGACCCGCTATCTCACCAACGATGTCTGTGTGATGCTGGGTAAGCCGAACATCTACGGCTCCATCTTCCGCTTCGATGGGCAGGTGAGCGTCTTCCATGCCGAGAAGGGGCCGTGCTATCGCTGTCTCTTCCCCGAGCCGCCTCCACCTGGGCTCGTCCCTTCGTGCGCGGAAGGTGGTGTGCTGGGTATTTTGCCCGGCACCGTTGGCACACTTCAAGCCACCGAAGCGCTTAAAGTCCTGCTTGGCATCGGCGAACCGCTCATCGGCAAACTGTTGCTTTACAACGCCCTCGACATGTCCTTTGACTTCGTGCAGTTGAAGAAGAATCCCAAATGCCGCGTGTGCGGACCGAACGCCGACATCAAAGAGTTGATTGATTACGAGGAATTCTGCGGTGTCCCCGGTCATCACGCGGATGACACGTCCGCGGGCGCGGATTGGGACATTTCACCTGCCGAGATGAAGACCCGGCTCGACCGTGACCCGAACCTGATCCTGCTCGATGTGCGTGAGCCTCACGAGTTGGAGATTTCCGCCATCCAGGGCGCGAAGAACATCCCGCTCGGCGAAGTTGCCCAACGCATGTCTGAACTGGACTCCGCCAAAGAGATGATCGTCTTCTGCAAACGCGGCTCCCGTTCCGCGCGCGCGATTGAAATTCTTTCGTCTGCTGGCTTCAAGAAGATGAAGAACCTCAAGGGCGGCATCAACGCCTGGGCGGAGGATGTGGATAAGAGTTTGCCGGTGTACTAACCCTGTCATTGCGAGGAGCGCTCTTGCTTTTTGCGACGAAGCAATCTTTGGTGGAAAGTGGGGAGTGGAAAGTGGAGAAAGAGGATAGAGAGACCCTCCCGCTGGGTTTTCGGCGGAGGGTCTTATTTCATTTAACAAATGCTTCCAATGATATTGCCAAGTTTGGAAATTGAGCCAGTAATTGTTTATCCGCCGTCACGAGTGGGACATCCAATTGCGCGGCGAGGGTGACAAACTCGCAGTCGTAGGCGGTGCAATCGCTTTTGGAGATCAGGTCCAAAATCCTTTCGGAGAAAGGCGCGACTTCACGATCCTCGAATGTGGACAAAGCTTCTTCCATGATGCGTTTTGCCTGTGCCAGCTTCATGCCGCGCCGGATGTACCCGGCAAGCACGTTCCGAAATTCGCTCTGCCACAACGGCGGGACGATCCAATGCGGGTCTTTGGCAAGGACTTCCTGCGCAAGCGGAGTCTTGTCGCCGTTGATGAACAGGTAGACGATCAGGTTGGTGTCCGCGACGATCATTCTCGTCCCTCGTTGATCATCTTCTCGATCTCATCGGCGGTGATGACGTAATGCGCCGTCATCTCACGCAGTTTTTTCGTCCGCTCCAGCGTGGAGTGAACGTCAATGGGGGGAATGGACAGCGCCTTTTCCAGAATCGAAATCACCTCGCCGTTGATGCTGCGGTGATTATTCTTCGCCTGTATTTTGATCCGTTCGTAGATTTCTGGCGGGACGTTCTTGATTGTGAGTGTGACCATGACTGCACCTGGTTCCATTTTGGAACCATTATGGAGGCAATGGGGGGATTTGTCAAGATGGGGGAGGGTGGATTAATGATGAAGGATAAAGAGAACCCTCCCGCTGAGTTTTTGGCGGGAGGGTTTATAATTTGGG
>DAOTXI010000503.1:0-7422 GCA_034435475.1 Anaerolineales bacterium | reverse complement strand
GTCGTTCATAACGCTTCGACGGGCTTAGCCCCGCAGAGAGCATGAAAAGTAAACATCAAATCCCTCACCTTGGTGGGGGATAAAAAATTGGAGTTCTAAATGAAAAAGGTTTTCAATAAAATGTTCGTGACTTTAACCCTCGCGGCTCTTTTCCTCGCCGCGTGTGGGTCTGCACCTCAAAGCGCGGAAAACGCTTTTAGCGTTCTCGCCTCTACCTCCTTTCTGGCAGATATTGCTCAGAATGTAGCGGGTGATCGCGTCGTTGTCGAGTCCTTGCTGCCCCTTGGCGCGGATCCACATGCCTATCAAGCTGCACCCACAGATGTGGCAAAGATCGCCGAAAGCAATGTGTTGATCCTCAACGGCGTGGAGTATGAACATTTCATCGAGCCTTTGTTGGAAAATGCAGGCGGTGAACGCTTGATTATCGAAGCCACAGCAGGGTTAACTCCGCACACAATGGAAGAACATGAGCATGAAGGTGAAGAAGAACACGCAGAAGAAGGCGAAGAAGAGCACGAACACGAAGCAGGCGACCCACATATGTGGCTTGACCCGAACCTCGTCATTACTTATGTCGAAAATATCCGTGATGGCTTGAGCGAAGCCGACCCTGAAGGTGCAGATAGCTACAAAGCCAATGCCGATGCGTACATTGCACAGCTGCAAGAATTAGACACCTTCATCAAAGAACAGGTTAACTCTGTGCCAGCTGAACGTCGTCTGTTGGTAACAAACCACAAAGCCTTGGGGTATTTTGCAGAACGCTACGGTTTTGAGATCGTGGATACCATTTTGCCCAGCTTTAGCTCTGAAGCCAGCGCCTCAGCCCAAGAGATCGCCGCCGCTGTAGATGCAGTTAAGAATTCCGGCGCGCCAGCCATCTTCCTGGGCGAAGTGGAAAATGCAGACTTGGCAAATCAGATCGCTGCCGAAACAGGTGTAAACGTTGTGAACACACTTTATCTCGAGTCTCTGACCGATGGTGAGCCTGCCGCTACCTATATTGATATGATGAAGCACAACGTGACACAAATTGTGAATGCTTTGAAGTAAGATAGAAGTGAAATAAGCGCGTCTCTCAAGTGCCAATCCAAAATCGCAAATCAGAAATCGAAAATCTAAATGTCTCACACACCACATCGTCTTGAAGTAAAAAATATCAGCATCGGCTATGGCGAAAAGACCATTCTGCGCGACTTGAGTTTTCAAGTGCCGCATGTGTCACGTGTTGCTGTGGTAGGACCGAACGGAGCAGGAAAGTCTACGCTGTTCAAAGCGTTGGTTGGCTTACTGCCTTTGCAACAGGGAAATATCTTCATCCATGGCGAAGCGCTTGGAGCACATCAAGATTGTGTTGCCTATGTGCCGCAGCGTGAAGAAGTGGACTGGCGTTTCCCCGTCACAGTGAACGATGTGGTGATGATGGGGCGTTTCTCGCAAATGGGTTGGTTCAAACAGCCCAAGACCTATGACAAAGAAATGGTGCATAAAAGTCTTACACAAATGGGCATTGCCGATCTGGCAGGGCGTTCCATCGGTCAACTTTCAGGCGGGCAGCAGCAACGTGTCTTTCTGGCGCGTGCCATCGCGCAAGAACCGCACATCCTCTTAATGGATGAACCTTTTACCGGTGTGGATGTCACTACACAGGAAGCGACCCTACGCCTGCTCGATCACTTGCGCGAAAAGGGTGTGACGGCGCTTGTCTCGACCCATGACCTGAATCTCGCCGCCTCGCGCTTCGATTTTGTCCTCTTGCTGAAACAACGCCTCATTGCCTTTGGCGCTCCGCAGGAGGTTTTTACCCGGGAAAACCTCGCGCAGGCGTTCGGCAATTCTCTGCTGATGATGGATAACGGGCTGGCGCTGGTGGATGAGTGTTGTCCGCCGGAGTAACGGTTATGTCTTTCCTCCTCGACCCCCTCGCCTACGAATTCTTCCAGCGCGGACTGCTCGCCTCCGTCATCGTCGGCGTACTTTGTGCCGTTCTGGGAACCTACGTCGTTTTGCGTGGCATGGCATTCCTTGGAGACGCCATGGCACACGCCATTCTACCCGGGGTGGCAATCGCCTATATTCTACAAGGCGACTTGCTGGTCGGTGCGGGAGTTGCCGCAGTTGCGGTCGCTCTCACCATTGGGCTTTTCACAAAGGACGGCGCAGTGAAAGAGGATACAGCCATTGGCATTCTTTTCGCGGCAGCATTGTCTTTGGGCGTGGCGCTCATCAGCACCATGCAGACTTACGCCGTGGACCTGTCACACATTCTGTTTGGGAATGTGCTCGGCGTCAGCGCCAGTAACCTGTGGTTGATCGGCGGTTTGAGTTTCACCATTCTGTTGATCGTGGCGATTCTTTACAAGCCTTTTCTTGTCATCTCCTTTGACCCGGTGCTTGCCGCGACCCTGCGCCTGCCCGCTGAACTCTTACGCAACCTCATGCTGGTCCTGCTGGCTCTCACCGTCGTCGTTTCCCTGCAAACCGTGGGAGTCAGTCTTGCCGCCGCCATGCTGGTCACCCCTGCCGCCACGGCTTACCTGCTTACCCGCCGCCTTTTTCCAATGATGGTCGTATCTGCCCTGATTGGCGCACTGTCTTCCGTGGTCGGTTTGTATCTATCTTATTATTTCAACATTGTTTCCGGTTCGGCAATTGTATTGACGGCGACCGTTTTCTTTATGTTCGCGTTTGGGTGGAAGCGAATAACATTCTCCCGGTAGGGGCGACCCGTCAGAGTCTCAATAAACCTTGGAATACAACGAAGGGTCGCCCTTTGCGTGAGGATGCGTTCACTTCACCGGGCGATCCTCTTTTGGTATGGCGAAGTTCTCATGGATGTGGGCGGGTCGCCCCTGCGAATTACACCCATAGTACCAACGGTCAACTGATAAATCCCCCTTAAGTTCATTGTGGATTTGGGAGCCTCCGGCGATAATCCCGGCATCGTATTCACAAAACCCAAAGGAGATTATCAATCATGGCTCTTATCGAAAACACCATCCATATCAACGCTTCGCCGGAGAAGGTCTTTGCCTACATCACCAACCTTGAAGGGCAGAAGAACCAGTATGTCACCAGCGTCGAAGCGGATGGACCGATCAAACTCGGAACCAAGATCAAGACCACCGTTAAAGCAATGAACGGGGTGGTGAACGTCATCACCGCCGAGGTTGTTGCCTTCGAGCAGAATAAACTTTACAGCCTCAAGACCTACGGAACCCCGCCCGCTTCAGATGTCGTCAGCACCAACATCCTCGAAGCGGATGGCGGCGGCACCAAACTGACCCTCCAGACCGAAGCCGTGCTCGTCCCCCCCGGAATGCCCTCCATGCCCGGCATGGAAGACATGATGCGCAAACAGATGACCGCAAGCTACGACGCCAACCTTGCCCAGGTCAAGAAAGCCATCGAAGGCTGATCTGTTCGAATCAAGAAAAGTAGCGCAAGCCTATAGGCTTGCGCTACTTTTTTGTTACAATCGCGCCCATGCCGAACCATAAAAAATCCTTTCTCTTTCTTCTCTCATTATTTCTTTTTATATCTGCCTGTGCTTCAAATGCGCCGACGGATGCGCCGCCCACAGAGCAGGTATTTATTACAGCCCCAACAGGCGAAACGCCAGCCCCTGTCGTTGAAACTCCACTGCCAACGAATACGCCGCCACCCGCATTGGAGCGGGCGAAGTATACGCTCGACACGCTCATTGATTATGACGCGCATACCGCAAGCGTGGATGAAGTCATTCAATACCCCAACCTGACCGGCAACCAACTCAATAATCTTGTCCTGGCAGTCACGCCGAATCTCTGGGATGGAAGTTTTGCCCTGAACAGCCTTACCGTGGATGGACAACCCGTCTCGAACTTTTCCCTCACCAGCCAGCGGATCGACATCCCTCTCGCCTCTCTCCTGCCCCCGAACGGAGTCGTCGAACTCAGGCTTAATTTCACGCTGAATCTCCCCTTTGCCGAGCAGGCAGACCCAGGCAATTCGCGCCCGCGCATTTACGGGTATACCAACAGGCAGATCAACCTTGTCAACTGGTATCCGTTCGTTGTGCCCAATATTGGCGGCGAGTGGATTCTTCACGACCCCTGGTATTACGGCGAACATCTCGTCTATGACCTGGCGGATTACCAGGTAAATCTCAAATTCGCAGACCCGGCTTCGGCTCCCGTCGTCGCTTCGAGCGGAGTCCCTGAGCCGCAGCCCGATGGCAGTACCCGCTATACGATTGAATCCGCCCGCACGTTTGCCCTCGCCGCCAGCCGCGACTTCCAAACATCCACAACTCAAATTGGCGACATCACCCTCACCAGTTATTACTTCCCCTTCAACGAAGCGGGGGGGCAGGGGGCTTTGCAGGCTTCGGCGCAGGCGTTGCAGGTGTATGGTTCGCGCTTTGGACCTTATCCGCATAAAAGCCTTGCCATCGTCATGGGCGATTTCAACGACGGCATGGAATATTCGGCGTTCTATTACCTCAGCCGCGATTTCTATAATCTTTACGATGGAACTCCCGCCAATTACTTGACCTTTGTAGCAGTGCATGAAACCGCGCATCAATGGTGGTTCGATCAGGTCGCCAGCGATCAGGCATTGCAACCCTGGCTCGATGAAACCCTCGCCACATATTCGGAGCGTGTATATTACGAAAGTACCTACCCCGATCTGGTCAGTTGGTGGTGGTCGTATCGCATTGATTTTTACAAACCCGAAGGCTTTGTAGACATCCCGATCTACGAAGGGCAGGGCTTCCGCACCTACACAAACGCCGCATATTTCCAGGGCGCATACTTCCTCGAAAAAGTCCGCGAACGGATCGGCGATGAAGCCTTCTTCCGCTTCGTGCAGGATTACTACAACCAGGGGCGCGGCAAAATCGTCACCGCAAACGACTTCTTCCGCATCCTGCGCGCCAACGCCGGTTCCACCGACATCTCAGACCTCATCAACCAATACTTCCGCAGCGTCTATCAATGAAAAAATCACGCATCACGCATTACGTATCACGTTTCACTTTCCACTTTCTTCTTTCCTCCCTCCTCCTCTCCTGCGCCCCGCCCGCCACATCCACCCCCACGCCCTACCCCTTTGCCGAATTCATCCTGCCGACCTATGAACGCGCCGCATCCGCCACTCCCTTCCAACCCGCCGCGCGGACGAACACACCGATACCGACATTTACCTCTTCCCCCTCTCCAACTCTGACGAACATTCCCGCCACAGCGACGTTAACCCCGGCTCCTTCCACGGCGGCGGTGGACACTGTTTACCCAACCCTGCCCCCGCCCATAACTTCCTCGCGCCCAAATTACATTCTGAATGTAACGCTCGACTTTGAGAATAAATCGCTTTCCGCCGACGAGACCATCCGCTATTACAACACCTCCGGCGGGACTCTCTCTGATCTCGTCCTCTCCGTCCAGCCGAATATTTTTCCGGGCGCGTTCACGCTTAACTCCATTGCGCAGGATGGGGCTGCCCTGAGCGGCTACACCTTCAGCGGACAGCGCTTGAGCGTGGCATTGAACCAGCCCATCCCCAACGGCGCAGCAACGACCATCACCCTCAGTTTCAACCTCAAGATTCCGCAAAAAGGATCGGGCGAAGTCTTCGGTTACGACTTCAACCAGATCAACCTTGTGGACTGGTATCCCTTCGTCGTGCCGTATCAGGGCGGCTGGGTTCTGCACGACCCAATGTCCTGGGGCGAGCATCTCGTCTATGATTCCGCCAACATCGAGTTGAATATCAAGACCGACCCCGGCGTGACGCTTGCCGTGGGAGCATCGCCCGAATCCAATGGCGAGTGGACCCGCTACCGCATGTATGGCGCGCGGACGATGGCGATCTCTGCCAGCGATGAATTTATCGTCAACGAAACGACGTGGGGCAATGTCAACATCCGTTCTTATTATTTCAACGGCTACCAAAAAGGCGGCGACGATATGCTGATCTACGCCAGCGAAGCCCTGCAAACCTACTCGGCGGAGTTTGCGCCTTATCCGCATCAGACACTTGCCATTGTGCAATCGGACATGGACGATGGGCAGGAGTATGACGGGCTGGTTTTCCTCGCCACCGATTTCTACAGCCAGTACACCGGCTCATCGAAAAGCAACCTGACGACCATCGGCGTGCATGAGATCGCGCATCAGTGGTGGTACAGCCTGGTGGGCAACGATCACGCCTTCGAACCCTGGCTCGACGAAGCCCTGTCTACTTACAGCGAGCGCATCTTTTACGAGAATAATTATCCCGCCAACATCTCGTGGTGGTGGCAGTTCCGGGTCAATTACTTCAAGCCGACCGGCTATGTGGATGCGACCATCTACGATTACGGCTCCTTCCGCAGTTACACCAACGCGGTTTACTTCCGCGGCGCGCTCTTCCTGGACGATATGCGCGAACTGATGGGCTACGGCAATTTCTCCAAGTTCATCAAAGCCTACGCGACGCGCTATGCCTACGGTCACGCCACCTCGGCGGATTTTTTCGCCCTTGCCCGCGAGACCATCAACGTCAACTACGATAACCTGATCGCGGATTATTTTTCGAGAACGTATTGATTAGGTAGGGGAGACCCGTCTTGATTCACGAACAACCTTGTAACGCCATTAAGGGTCACCCTTCGCGGCTGGGAAAGTGTATCTGACCAGGGCGACCCTCATCCTGCGCCAGGATGCCATGATTGATTTGGACGGGTCGCCCCTACGAGATAATATAAATTCTAACTTTCGCCAGCCCCTCTTTCTAACTTTCGTAAGATGGATTAACTCGACGCCGGACCATATAATCAAGCCGTCCGAACAGGACGGCGTTTTTGTAAGACCTGCCGTTTTCGCCTTGTCTGGTTACAAACTCATGAACAGACCTTTCACCTTCATCAACGTCGCCATGACCGCCGATGGCAAGATAGATACCTTCGAGCGCAAGGGCGCGGCGATCTCGTCTGCCAAAGACAAAGGGCGGGTGGATGAACTCCGCGCCGCGGCGGACGGAATCCTCGTCGGCGGGCGGACCCTGCTGGAGGAACAGCCTAAACTCACAGTCAAGAGCGAGGCGCTGCGTGAGGGGAGAATCAGGCAGGGGCGTTCACCCAACCCCATAAAGGTTGGAGTGGCTACAGTTGCCGACATCCCAAAAGACTCAGATTTTATTAAGGCGGGCGAAGCGCGAAAAGTAATATTTACAACATCACAGACATCTAATAGCCAGCTTGAGAATTTACGCGCCCTGGGCATTGAGGTATTTGTGGACGAAAACCCGCGCGTTGACCTGAACAAGATGATGCTGACGTTGAAAAGAATCGGTGTGGATCATTTGATGGTGGAAGGCGGCGGGACTATGAACTTTGAATTGATGCGGCTGGGTCTGGTGGACGAATTGATGATCTATGTGGCGCCGATGATCTTT
>DAOTXI010000502.1:0-5795 GCA_034435475.1 Anaerolineales bacterium | reverse complement strand
CTGCGGGTGCGGATGGTTATCCTTCAATTGATACATCAGGGAAAAGCCGATGGGAATGGACACCAGCGGCAGGATGTACATGCCCGGTATCTTCAACATGGCAAGGATCAACCCGGTGATGATCGGACCGATGAAATGCCCCATCTGCCCGGCGGTGAAGAACAGTGATGTAGAGGTGGTCTCGCGTCCCTTCATTAAATCACGTCCGCGCAGGGCGGCTTGCACCGCGCCAACGGGATGAAACGCCGAAGACCCCAAGGCGGCGACGATCAGGCACCCCAACCCGAGATTGCCGGGTAATGTCAATGCAAGCGAGTAAAAGATTGTCATCCACAAGACTCCGCCCGCCGCCAGCCAGCGCGGACCGGTGCGGTCGGAGATCCAGCCGAAAATGGGCTGGGTCAATGCCGAAGCCCAAATGTAAATCGTCGAGAACAGGGCGATCTGTGATTCGGTCAGGCCGAGATAGGTCAACAGGACGGGACGGCTCGCATTGAACACGTCCACCATGAAGTGGGAGAGGGCGACGAAGGAGAAGATGGAGTCGAGGAAGAGGGGCATGGGGAGGGGGAAATAAGAAAGTGGAAAGTGGGGACAGCCAAATTACGTATCACGTATCACGGATTACTCATCACGGATCACGATACAACCGATTTACTTCGATATAGTCATACACACCCGCCGTCACGTAATAGCGATACATCTCGCCATTCGAGATGCGGCGGCGTAGTTCGTGGGAAGAGACAGGTTGAAGCAGGGCGTCAATGAAATGGAGTTTCTTCGTTATACCGGGAAGTTTTTCTTCGAGGGCAGGCGAAGCGACAGAGTCGCCCGGGCGGCGCATCACGCCAATTTTGGAAACCGCAGTCACGAGGTCCGGGGCGAAGCGCCAGGTGGGTAAATCCGCAAGAGAATCACCGCCGATCAACAATACGATTTCGGCATCCGGTTCCTGGCGGGCAAGCAGGCGGACGGTATCCACCGAGTAATGCGGACCGGGGCGGTCAATCTCGAGCGTGGAAAATTCAAATGCAGGGTTATGGGCGATCATCCCGCGCAACATGGCGGCGCGATGACGCAGGGGCGTAATGGGGTTTTCGAGTTTATGCGGCGGCTCGGGGGTGAGCACCCATAGCAGGCGGTCGAGTTGAAATTGATGAACGGCTTCCCCGGCAAGGATGAGGTGACCGATGTGCGGCGGGTCGAAGGTGCCGCCAAAGACTCCAATTCGTTGAGACATGGCGGTAGTATATCCCAATCCATTATTGGGGTCTTGCGGTATACTGACCAAACATGTCTCAGTCTCAAGCAACGATCATCAGCTCTTCTTCACCGCTGAAACGCATCATGCATGCCGTGCGCGCCATCGAACGCGGAGATTATCACTCCGCGCTGCTGGCGGAGTTCCTGAAAGAGTCGGGAGACCTGGGGCAACTGGCGCAAAGCCTCGACGCGATGGCAAACACCATCAACCAACGGCACACGCAATTGACGCTGCTCAACAAGGTCATCCCCATCGGCGTGTCGCTCGCGGCGGAGAAGGACTTCAACCGCCTGCTCGAGTCGCTGGTGGTCGAGGCGCAGTCCTTTACCAACGCCGACGCTGGAACCCTGTATCTCGTGGAGGATGATAAACTGCGCTTCGTCATCCTGCGCAATATCTCATTGGGCATGAATATGGGTGGTACAAGCGGCGAGCCGATCACCTTCTACCCAATCCGAATGCATAACGAGGACGGAAGCGAGAACCGCGCAAACGTGGCTTCCTGCTCCGCTTTGACCCACAAACGCATCAACATCGCCGACGCCTATGAAGCGGAAGGCTTCGATTTTTCAGGCACGAAAGCCTTCGACCATAAGACCGGCTACCGTTCCAAATCCTTCTTCACCATTCCGCTCGCAAACAATGAAGGCGGGATCATTGGGGTCCTGCAACTGATCAACGCCAAAGACCCCCAAACGGGCGAAATCATCCCATTCAAGGACGACGATGTGCTTGAAGCCTTGATCCTGCTCGCCACCGCCGCATTGGACGGGTACATCCGCGAGGCGGCTCTGATGCATGAAATCGCCCAGTTGAAAATCGAGATCAACCAGGCGCGCCGACAACAGCAGGTGGATGAGATCACAGACTCAAATTTCTTCCGCGACCTGAAACACCGCGCCGGGGAAATGCGGGCAAAGAACAAAAACGAGTAAATTCGGTCTGTTTGCCAGATTGAAAGCTTTTTCGATGACACTTTTGGGGGATGCCCGACCACTATGAGTATGGAACCCAATTCGAAACCGAATTAGCCTCTTCATCGCCCCAGGAGGGCAGGGAAACTCATGAACCTGATCACCACGAAGCAAAAGAACATTCTCGCCAGCGCGATATTTGCCTTTGTCTCCCTTGCCCTGGGAGCCTGCACAAGCACAACCGATATTGCCGGTCCAGCCGCCGCCGGGTTGAACGAAACCGAAACCCCAACCGAAGCCCCCGCCGAAAACCCGCCCACAGAAATCCCTACAGCAACCCCCATCCCCGCCGCATCGGGTCACATCATTTTCACCTCCAACCGCGACGGAACGAACGATCTCTACATGGTCACGCCGGATGGCGCGGAAACCACCCGCCTCACCGTCGGCGCATCGGTAGACGAAAGCGGCGTCCCCCAACTCTCACCCGATGGAACCCGGGTCGCCTTTGCCGCCACCATCGGCAACAACACCGACATCTACGTGGTTGACCTCGCCTCGAAAGCCGTCCGCCGCATCACCGACGCGCAAGGCAGGGATTCCTCCCCATCCTGGTCGCCAGACGGGGAACAAATCGTCTTCGAATCCTTCCGCGATGGGAATCTCGAAATCTACGCTGTCAACGCCAATGGCTCCAACACAACCCGTTTAACAAATGCGCAGGATGGAGACAGCAACCCCGTCTGGGCTCCAAACTCGAACGACATTGTCTTCTATACCACCCGCTTCGGCAACTCGGACCTGTCACTGACCAGCCCCACCGGGTCTTATGCCACACTGACGACGAATCCAGGTCCCGACAACAACCCAGCCTGGTCGCCAGACGGGAGCCGGGTCGCCTACCTTGAATTTTCCGGCGATCTTTCCAACATTTGCATCATCGGAAGGGACGGATTGAATCAAACCTGCATCACCCCAAACCCCGGCCATTATCAAACCCCGGTCTGGTCGCCGGATGGGAATTGGATCGCCGCGGTCGAGGGGACGAGCATTCACATCATCAGCGTCGCAGACGGACAGATGCAGCAATTATCTCAGGCGGGAGTCGAACCGCACGGCGTCCCGGCATGGTCTTCAGATGGTCTGAGGCTGGCATTCCAGGCGTTCGCCAACGGCAACATGGATCTCTTTCTCGTTTTCATTCCTGACAACCAGTTCACGCAGATCACTGTTGATTCCGGGTCCAATGGCAAGCCGATCTGGATTGCAAACTGAAAAAAATCTCAACCGCCATTCATGTATAATGGAAACCATGCTTCCCGAGTCTCCCCTTGCCATCATTGAAAGCCGTCTGCGTTACCTGCTCCCCTCGGAAATGTACGCCGAGATGTGGGGCAATCCTTCGATGGAGATCATGATCCGCGTTCATAATCACCTGCGGACCCTGCAGCGCATCATCCATGATTATACATCGCGGCAGATTGATGTCGCCCAGTTGAAGCCGGGGCAGGTCAAGACCGAATGGCAATACGGCACGATGATGTTCACCGACCTGGCGGGGTTTACCAAGTTAATGGAAGCCAACGCCTCAAAAGGGCGCGATGGCGCGGAAAACCTGTTGCGCGAATTGACAAAATATTTTTCGACCATGATCTCGATCATCAGCAAGTCGGGGGGCGAGCTGGTCGAGTTTACCGGCGATGCGATGCTGGTGGTCTTCCCCAAGAAAAAGGAAAAAGCCGACGATGCCCAGCGAGCGATCCGCGCCGGGTTGCGGATGCAGAGGGCGATGAAGGATTTCGCGGAGATCCAAACCCCTTCGGGAATCGTCAACCTGCAAATGCGCATCGGCATCCACAGCGGCAGGTTCCTGACAGCGGAGATCGGCACGCCCCGCCGCATGGAGCACGTCCTGCTTGGCAAGGATGTGCAAAAGGCAAAACTGACCGAAAGCAAGGGGCGCAACGAGCGCGTGAACGTCTCGTCAACCGCATACGCGCTGGCGAAGGATAGTTTCCGTTTCGAAGCGGGCGAACCCGAGTATCAATTGGTGGTGGACGATCTTGATGCCGACACCCTCGGCGATTACGAGATCACTCCGATGGGACGGCGCATGGCGAGCAGCGTGCTTTTCGATTTAAAAGATAAAAAGGAAGTCCTGAGCAGTATTACCGAACTGCTCAATTCCATCGAACCGCTTGCCAGTTACATCCCGGACCCTGTCCTTTCGATGCTCGTGGAAAGCGCGGCGGACCGCAAAATCCGCCCGGATTTCCCGACCCCGACCATCATGTTCGTCAACTTTATCGGTCTGCCCGAGGCGGCGGACCGCGCCCTGCCCGGCGAAGAGCGCAAACTGGCAACGAGTTTCTCGAAAGCCTTCTCGCTCATCAACGCGGCGGTGGAAGCGCGCGGCGGCGTGCTGAAAAAAGTGACCTATCACCTCTCCGGCTCGGATATCGTGATCTACTTCGGCGTGCCGAACGCGCACACCAACAATGAAATGCGCGCCGCATCCGCCGCAGTCGCCATCCGCGAAGTGGTGGAAGCGATCAATGTCAAGGCGCCCACGGTTGGCGGCATCAAACCCGAGGTGTACTGTCAGATCGGCATCAACATGGGCCCGGCCTTTGTGGCGGAGGTCGGCGATCCGCGCGGGCGGCGCGAATTCAACGTGCTTGGGGATACGGTCAATACTGCGGCACGCTTGATGAACCGGGCGCAGAAGAATCAGATCGTTGTATCGGAGCCGGTCAAGCAAGCCATCGAAGAAAAATACGAATGCGCCTCCCTCGGCGAAATTTCGCTCAAAGGCAAGAGCAAGCCGATGAGTTTGTACGAGTTAACGGGGAGAAAAGCGAAGTAAAACAAAACTCACCCGCAGAAATTCAAATTCGGGTGAGTTTTATTTTGTGTTGGGTAGCGAACGATCACCCATCGCCAGGCGATTTGCCCTTCAACTTACCATCCAATGCAGACCAAATCCCCGCCGCCAATTTACTGCCCTCCTTGCGGCGCAGGTTGACCTTGTAGATGGCTTTTTCCTTTTCACCGATGCGAATCAGCCAGAATTGATTGGTCAGGTCTGAGAGGGCAGAATCCAGTTCGGGGCGCGAGAGGCGATCCGCTTCCGACATGGCATCCACCGCTTCGCACAGGCGCGGATAACTCGCGCTCAGTTCGCGCAGCATCACGCGCATGATCCGGCGCAGGGCGGGCGGCAGGGCGGCGAGGTCGAGCGGAGAGATACCGCCTTCCTTCTGCCTGTCCTTGATTTCCTTGTCGAGCCTGTCAAACAATCCGGGCATAATCGCCTCCCTCAATACAACTCAGGCATACTGATCGGTTCGGGCTGCGGCTCGCACTCGCCGCACCAGATTACGTTGGCGACCGCCAACCCCTTGGGGGTGTTGTTCGCGCCGACGAACATGGTAATGAAAGTGGACATGGTCGCGGCGTGATCCTTGCATACGAACCGTCCGCAGAACGCGCAGGACGCGCGGGGTTACTCTTCACAATGCCAGCATTTCATGGGGATGCCCTCTCTTTATTATGCGTTCAGGATGAACGGCACAACATCTTTCAACGCCTTCGACCATTCGTGGTCGGGATAGCAC
>DAOTXI010000501.1:0-2304 GCA_034435475.1 Anaerolineales bacterium | reverse complement strand
TTCCAAATACATATTATGCCAAAGCGGCGACCGGACTGCCGTCTGATTTGCTTTACAAGCAGGGCATCGCTTACATCGAAAATTCCTTCCATTGGGACCCGTTGACTTTGGGAACGGTCCTGCTGGGCGCATTGTCTGTTGTCAACCAGCGGGACATAAAGCGGATCACCCTCGCTGCGGGTTGTTTTCTGTACCTTTTATATGTCCTGTGGATCGGCGGCGATTTCATGGCGGGCAGGTATTTCTCCGCCATGTTCCTGATGGGGCTGGTTTTGGTGTTGACCTTCGATCCGAAAAACCTATTTGGAGACCTTTCGCCGCGGGTCGTTCAGTTTTCCCTCTTTGCCCTCATTTTGGTGGGGTTATCCTCCGACCGACCGCCGATCACAACCCACCACGCTCAACCCGGGTTGTACTCGGACCAATATGGCATTGTCAGTGAGCGCTTCTACTATTTTGACTCAAATGGCTGGATTAATTATGTCAGATTTAAAGGGACACACGATCTGGCGTTTAGGGGTATGGAAGCCAATAGAGCGAAGATTTCTCCTGTGGAGATGAACACCACCGGCATGTTCGGCTACCATGCCGGACCCGATATTTACATTATTGATACCCACGCATTATCCGACCCGCTTCGCGCGCACCTGCCCGTTGATGGCCCCTCGCGGATCGGGCATTACGAACGCGCCATGCCCGCCGGTTATCTTGAGACCATCCAGTCTGATTTTCAGGAGAACCTGATCGAACACCCTGATTTGCGGCGCTATTATGATGGGCTTTCCCTGATTCTTCACGGAGACCTGCTGGACCCGGCGCGGGTGCGCGAGATTGTCCGCTTCAATACCGGATATTACGACGCTCTGCTTATCAGCTACTGGCGCAGTGTTCACCCTGTTCCCTGATGTTTACTCAGGTTAATTTCCAAATGCGGGAGTTATCGAATTGCACAGCCTGGATGCCGCCGCTATTGCCAGCCGCCTTCCCGAAATAAAAGCCCACATCGCCGGAGCCAGCCTCCGGGTGATTTGAGGCATTTTTTGAGATCAGTGAAGGATGGGTAACAAGAGCATGACCAGCAGGATTTCCGATTGTTCTTCTGTAAGGGAGTCGCGGATGTTTCGCAGGTAGGGAACCAGCGGCTGGTGCTTGAATCGCGCAAAGGTGAAGGCATTCTGCGGGACAATCATTTCCGCCACGGGTTCGCCTTTGATGAAAATCGTTTCGTAGACATGCGGGTCGTCCGGTCCGCCGAGGAAGGCAATATCGGCATCGCTCAAAGGGAAATTCTCGGCCGTTGCGCCGCGTTGAAAACGGGCAAGGGTGTTGCCCTTTTCGTTCAGGAGGAGCCAATCATTGTTTCTAGCTTCGAATTGCATAGGCGCTCCGTTATTGATACGAATGATGCGATTTTTTATATTTCCAAGCGCGTTGTACGATGTTTCAAGCGTGACCGCATCCTGTGTGGATTTCAAAACGCTTTGAACCCGCTTTCCGACCAAGCCGGAGGATTCTGAGAAATATTCCAGCCAGTACGTGTTCGGCTGGCTCAGGCTGGGGTAATGCTTCCTGGAATATTCCCTGCCGAAACCGGCGGTGCCGCGTCCGCTGTAATTTTCCGTCCATGTAATATCGCTGAAAGACGAATTTGTCCATGGTGTCAGATTTGTTTCCATTTTGATTCTCCTATCAAGTGCGGGGATTATATGGTGTTTGCCAAAAGTTGCTGGGGTACAATCGTCCTATATGAAGCGGAATCTCCCTGCCCTGATTATTTCATTTGGCATCCTCCTGTTTCTCTCCCGCTTGCCGGTTTTTCCCCTTGTTACCGAAGTCCGTGAGTTTTCGCAGGACGGCGAAAGCCTGTACCAAACCTGGGAATTCGTCTCACTTGGAGAGTTTTATGATGCGGCGCAGTTCGCTAAAGCTGGCTGGATGGAAACGACCTGGCGGAATTATATGATTTTGTTCGTCGTCAATCATGCAGGTCTGGTTGCTGTCTTTGTCATTATCAACAAATTAATCAAAGGAATGCCGCTATGGAAAAGATTGCCCGCTTAAACTTCGCCCACCTTCCCACTCCAATTGAAGAACTGCCCAATTTATCCAATGCCCTGAACGGACCGCGCATCTTCGTCAAACGCGACGACCAGACCGGGTTGGCGTTTGGTGGCAATAAGACCCGCAAATTGGAATTTCTCGTTGCCGAAGCCCGCGAACAAGGCGCGGACTTGCTCATTTCGGGCGGGGCGATGCAGTCCAATCACTGCCGTCAGACCGCGGCGGCTGCGGCGCGATATGGAT
>DAOTXI010000500.1:0-4354 GCA_034435475.1 Anaerolineales bacterium | reverse complement strand
GCAAAAGCGCATCCCCTGGCGTTTGGCGTTATTACGTTTTCCCTCATCGCCGCGCTTGCGTTTGGCATGAATCAGGTCAAATCGCTGACGGAAGCCCAGATCAAGCAGACTGATTCTCCCGGCAGGCATTTGTGGTCGAGCCAATATGGGTCGCCGTCGGCTACGCTTTATGTGGGCGCGCCCGGCGTGGACTCTCCCGTAGTGGAGTGGACTTTCAGCGACGCACAAGGCTTCGTGGGCGGACCAGTTGTCGCCGCGGATGGAAGCGTTTATGTCCTCTCGAAAACGGGCACGCTCCATGCAATCAGCCCGGATGGAGAATCAAAGTGGCAGGCATCCCTTTCCGCTGAGGGAGTCGGCACGCCCGGGCTGGATGCGGAGGGGAACATCTACGTCACAGACATGTTGGGTGGGTTGACATCCTTTACACCGGCGGGGGAAGAACGCTGGCGGCTCGATGTGCCGGAGAGTTTCGAAGCCACATCGGGTCCTGTAATTGGGAACAACAATGTTGCCTACTATGTGGTGGTCGGGGATGTCCGCGCGGTATCTTCGGATGGGGTTTTGCTGTGGGACACCACCGCTTTTTCGCGCCGGGTTTCGTTCACGCCCATCCTCAGCCCCGATGGGAATTTCATTTTTCTACGCAATACGATCATTGATATCTCGACTGGCGCAGTGACGCAATTCGATACCCTGCCCGATGCAGAGCAATACCTGGTGGGGCAAAGCGGGCTGCTCTATTCACGGTTCGAAAACAAAATGACTGGTTGGGAATATATGAACGGGAAAGCGGAACCCCGCAGCTTTATGGAGTGGTCGCGCACAGCGTTCTTCGGTTTCCCCGGCATGGCAGGCGTGTTTGCCGATGGCGGCATGTGGATGCATTACACCGGCGAAGGCACGGAAGACAGCACCCTGCTCTGGCTCGATAAAAAAGGCAACATGCTAAATCGCGCCCAGTTCCCGTACCGTCCCAGCATTATTGCAGGCATGGATGAGGATTTTGTCTTTTACATTTGCGGCACGCAAGGTGGAGATGCTGAATGTTCGGCTGTAAAAAAAGGAGCAAAAGACCCGATCTGGAGCCTGCCGCTGAAAGGTAGTATTGGGGTTTCAGGCGCGGCATTGATTCCCGAAAGGCTGTATATCGCGACCGATGAAGGGGTGTTATATGCACTTGGAGACGGTTGAAATTCCGTTTTCGACTCTGACGAAGCTGATATTTTTCGTCAAAAATACTTCACAGTCTGCCAAAAAATAATAGACATTTGTCATCCCATAATATGACAAATCACACGTCAAAAGAAGGGGTGAAATCCTTACAATCTTTGTAAACATTGACATTTGAAGTCAAGTTTGGAAGCAGGTTCCATGCTCAAAGTAAACCGTCAAACCGATTATGCCGTCCGTGTGGTGCTGGCTCTTTCCAAGAGACCGGAGGGTTCACGTTTAACCACCTCCGAGATCGGGCGGGAAATGCTCATCCCTCCCGCCTTGCTCCAGCGTATTGTGGCGGAACTGGCAAGCGGCGGCTTCATCAAAACCCAGCCCGGGCGCGATGGCGGCATCAGCCTTGCCCATCTCCCCAGCAAAATCACCCTCCTTCAAATCGTCGAGCGCTTTGAAGGCGACCTTGTACTTTCCGATTGCATTCTCAAGGAAGGCGACTGCCCCTTCGAGAACGTCTGTCCCGTCAGTTGCCAGTGGAAGCGGCTGAACGACCTGTTGCGGAATGAGATGGGACGCACCACCTTCCAGCAATTGGTGGAGGATGGAAACCTGATCGAATCCACCCTGACGCCCCCCGCCTCGATCCCGCTCAAGGTTGTTACCGTCCCCCAAATCAAACTCGCCGCCGATAACGTCACCGCATGAGCAAAACCTTCTTCAACGGCATCTACGTCTTTGCCACCCTGCTGATCCTCGCCTTATTGGCGTTCAAGGTCTTTCAGCCCATTCAGGTCCTTCCGCGCATGAGGCTTGCGCCCGCCTACAGTTTCATTGACCAGGACAACCAGCCCCTGACGAGCGAAACCCTGCGCGGACAATTCGTCCTTTACTCCTTCACCTACACCAACTGCCCCGCGCCGTGCTACAACTCCAACGAAACCATCAAGGAAATTCAGTCCCGCCTCGGCGAAGTGGAATTGAACGGCGTCCCCGTTTCCTTCGTCACTGTTTCGGTTGACCCGGAGCGGGACACGCCCGAAGTACTGAAAGCCTACGGTCAAGCCATCGGCGCGGATTTCGACCGTTGGAAGTTCGCCACCACTGTGAACAAAGACCTGCTCAAGACCATCGTCGGCGCGGGTTTTGAAACCTACTACGAAGACAAGGGCGACGGTAACTTCGCCCTTGATCCGGGGTTTGTCCTCGTTGATGGTTGGGGCGTCATCCGCGCGGAATACCGCTATGCCACCGAAGTCTCCGACACCGATCGCATTCTGCGTCACCTCGGCGTGCTGGCGGAGGAAGTGCAGTATAGCGTCGGCTCGGCAAAACTGGCATACGAAGCCGCGCATTTGTTCCTGTGTTACGCACCCTAATAATAGACAAGCAAACAGGTAAATAATAAACAGACATGAAGATCAAGGTCATTATCTCAGTTATTGCAGTCATCGCCGGGTTGGCGTTCGGGTTTTACTTCCTCCGGCCGCATACCTTTCACGGCACGGTCATCCAGTCGCCGGAGCCTTCGTTCGATTTCACCTTGAGCGGCGCCGATGGCGACGTTTCGTTGAGCGATTTCCGCGGCAAAATGGTTCTGCTTTACTTCGGCTACACCTTCTGCCCCGATGTCTGCCCGGCAACGTTAGCCAATGTCGGGCAGGCATTACGTGACCTCGGTCCCAAAGCGGACGATATCCAGGTCGTCATGGTATCTGTGGACCCGGAACGCGACACACCGGAAAAACTGGCAAAGTATGTCGCCCAGTTCCACCCCTCCATGATCGGCATAACCGGCTCGAAGGCTCAACTGGACGAAGTCACTTCGTTGTACGGCATTTTCTTCCAGAAGACCGAAGGCAGCGACGCGACCAGCTACCTGATTGACCATACCGCCACCTTATTGGTATTGGACCGCGAAGGCTATTTGAAGTTGGTATTTCCATTCGGCGTCACCTCGGATGAGATCGCCGATGATCTGAAGTACATGCTCAGGCAATAAGGAGGTGGACCTGCTACAGCGATCTCAGTTCCATTTCCCGCCCGCAATTTGCGGAGCCGCCCACAGGCGGCAGTCATCCTAAATTCATTTTTCAAAAGGAGAATGTAACATGGCGAAGAAAGATAAAGAAGACGATGAGTTTCGCCCGACCGGCACCATCGCGGTCCTGACGATCTTTGTCGTCACACTCATCGCAATCTGGGCGACGATCTATATGATCCTCGTCGGACGTGGAGGCACACTATGAGCGCGCAAAATATGCATGTCGATTCCTACGAACGCAACTGGATGATCTTCAGTTTCGTCCTGCTGGTCTTGTTCGCCACCGCCGTCAGCGTGGCTGCGTTTGGGATGGGAATTCAAGTGCCCGCCCCCGAACAGCGCGTAGACCCGAACACCGTGGCGACCGACCCGAACAGCCCCTGGTCGAACCCCGGCTTGCGCGAAATCGCTCCCGGCAAATACGATGCCTACATCCTGGCGCGCGCCATCCCGAACTGGGAATACCTGCCCAAGGAACTGACGGTACCCGCCGGTTCGAGCGTGTCCTTCTACGTCACCTCACCCGACGTCCAGCACGGTTTCAAGATTCAGGACACCAACGCCAACTTTATGGTGCTTCCGGGGCAGGTCTCCAAACTGACCGTCAAATTCGAAAAGCCCGGCACCTACAACTTCATCTGCACCGAATTCTGCGGCAGCGGTCACGGCGTAATGTACGGCGCGATCACCGTGACGCCATAAGGCAAGGAGAGTCATCATGAAACAATATCAAGTATCTGCCGCCGAGAAGAAATTCATCGGCTCGCACATCCTGGTCGCCATCCTCGCGCTTGCGGTCGGCAGTCTGTTCGGTCCGCTGCAAGCCTTCGAGCACGCCGGCTGGGATTTCTACCCCTACCTTAAGCCCCTGATCAAATCCTACTATCAGGGACTCACCGTCCACGGCGTGTTGAACGCCCTGGTCTGGACGACCTTCTTCATCATGGGCTTCCTGACCTTCAACGTCATCTTCGGTCTCAAACGCCCGCTCAAGAACATCGTCCTCAACAAGGTCGGTTTCTGGCTCATGGTCGTGGGTGTCGTTGCGGCGGCCATCCCGGTCCTGATGAACGAAGCCACCGTGCTCTTCACCTTCTACCCGCCCCTCAAAGCCAATCCGTTCTTCTATATCGGTCTGAC
>DAOTXI010000499.1:0-3034 GCA_034435475.1 Anaerolineales bacterium | reverse complement strand
CGAAGGCGATACTCAACCCGGTCTGACCCTGATCGAGCAAATATTTGAAGCGTTGATTCGTTTCTTCCGCCGTGCCGAACCCGGCGAACATGCGCATCGTCCACAGTTTGGAGCGGTGAAGCGTCGGGTGGACTCCGCGAGTATACGGGTATTCACCCGGAAGCCCAAGCGAAGCAGCGTAATCCATTTCCGCAATATCGAGCGGTGTGTACAGCCGATTGATCGGTTCGGAGGAGGTCGTGATAAATTCCTCGGCGCGTTCGGGGAGTTGAGTCAACGCTTTCTTGAGGGATGTCTCCTCCCATTTGGAAAGCGACTGTTTCAATTCATCGAGTTTTTTCTTGTCATACATGGCGGCTCCTTTGGCGAGTTGAAGGGATTATACGCCCCCTCCGCCGCTACCGCGGCACCTCCCCCAAATTCGACGGAAGTTCGTCCGTCGTATTTGGGGGAGGCTGGGAGGGGGTCTGGTATACTCCCCGAAAAGGTAACTCCCATGTCCCGCATCGATATAGACGTTGACCCCTGCGACCACATCACCGCTGACGCCATTGGCAAACCCGGTCAGCGGGTTTTTTACCTGCACGCATTTCAAGACCGGCGTACCCACACGGTCATCATCGAGAAGGCGCAATTGATCTCGCTTGCCATCGGCGTTGAACAATTCCTTGCGCAACTCAGCCAGCAATACCCCGACCTCGAAGAAGCCTCCGGTGATTATGTGGAGGAGGTCATGCGCATCCACCCGCCCGTGGACCCGCTCTTCCGCGCCGGTGAGATCGGTCTCGGCTATGACAAAGACCGCGACCGCGTTGTGATCTTCGTCAAGGAATTGCTCGGTGAAGACGCCGAACCCGACTCCGCTTCGCAGATCCGTTTTTGGGCAACACGCACACAACTGCGCCAGCTTGCCCGCTGGGGACAGGAAGTCTCCCAACGCGGACGCCCCATCTGCCCGCAATGCGGTCAGCCCATGGAACCAGGCGGTCACTTCTGCCCAAAGAAGAATGGGCATTTGCATTAATTAGTCTCAGGTTGAAGGTTACAGGTTGCAGGTTCAACTTTCAACCTTCAACCTGTAACCTTCAACTCGATGAACGCCCCCGCCTCCTCCAAAATCCGCGCCATCCTTACCCACGGCGACTACGATCTGCGTGGTCAATTTATGCTTGGCTCGAATTACACCTTCCTCGTGGATGTTCACCATGAAGGCGAAACTGTCAAAGCCGTTTACAAACCCAGCAAAGGCGAACAGCCGCTGTGGGATTTCCCCGATAACACCCTCGCCCTGCGAGAGGTTGCCGCGTATGAATTAAGTGAAACGCTCGGCTTTCACATCGTCCCGGTCACCGTTTACCGCGAAGACGGCCCGCACGGTCCCGGCTCGCTTCAGCAATACATCGAGTACGACATCGAATACCATTACTTCAACTTCACGCACGCAGACAAACAAAAATTACGCCCCGTCGCCGTCTTTGATTTTCTCGCCAACAACGCCGACCGCAAAGGCAGCCACGTTTTTTTCGAAGACGGCGTGAACCATCTCTACGCCATCGATCATGGGATTTGCTTTCACGAGGAGCCAAAACTCCGCACCGTGATCTGGGACTTCGCCGGTCAAGCCATCCCGGATGAATTGCTTGCGCCTCTTTCCTCGACCGGGAACTGGTCTGGACTCTTCGAGCCTTATCTCAGCCCGAGGGAGATCGAAGCCCTGCTCCTCCGCGCCGATGAATTGTGCGAAATGAAAGTCTTTCCCCGCCCGTTGCAGGGACGCAGAGCCTACCCGTATCCGCCGATATAAAACCAGTTGAAGGTTGAATGTTCCAAGTTGCAAGAAAAATCAACCTTCAACCAGTAACGTTCAACTTGAAACAGGAGTTCCCATGCACTACAACCTCGCCCTCATCGGTTTTGGAAACGTCGCCCGTTCACTGGCGCGTCTGTTGGTACGAAAACAGGATGTATTGAAATCGAAGCACGACATCACCTTTTCTTTCACCGGCATCTCGACGGGCAGGCATGGCTTCGCCGTAAACCAGGACGGACTGGATATTGAGAAAGCCCTGTCGCTGCTCGAAAGCGGCAAGTCCATCTCGGAGATGTCCGTCTTCCCTGTGAACGATTCGATTGGCGTCATCAACAACTCAGCCGCCAACTTCATGTTCGAGAACTCGCCCGTCAACACGCAGACGGGTCAGCCCGCCATGGACCACATCCGCGCGGCGTTGAATTTGGAGATGCATGTCAGCACCGCCAACAAAGGTCCGGTCGTGCATGGCTATCGTGAGTTGACTGAATTAGCAGAGTCGAAGGGGAAAAAGTTCCGGTTTGAATCCGCAGTTCTGGGAGGCGCGCCCGTCTTCTCGGTCATGAGAGAGGCGTTTCCGCTTGCGGAACTCGAATCCTTCAAGGGCATCTTCAACGCCACCACCAACGTCATCCTATCCAGAATGGAAAGCGGGGAATCCTACGAGCAGGCTTTGGCTTATGCCCAGAAGATCGGGCTTGCCGAGACCGACCCCACCAACGACGTGGACGGCTGGGACGCCGCCATCAAAGTTGCTGCGCTGGTTACTGTGCTATGGGATACGCCCATGACGCCCCATCAGGTCAACCCCACCGGCATTCGCGGGATCACCTCCGAGATGATCGCAAAAGCGAAGAAGGACGGTAAACGCTATAAACTGGTTTGTTTCGCCGAAAAAGCGGACGGAAAGATTCAGGTTGGTGTTGCGCCCCAACTGGTTGATTCGACTTCACCCCTCTACGGCATGATGAACTCAAGCACCGGCATCACCTTCCGCACCGATGTCATCATTGATTACTCGATTGTCCTCTCCGAAAAACCCGGCATGACCGGCGGGCCGGTCGAGACGGCTTATGGTTTGTTCGCCGATTTTGTGAATATTGCAACCTCTTAAAGCGTACCCACCCATATTTTTTAGATTCCGTTTCGCCACAAGATGGCGTCCTGCCCGAATTAAGAGGACTTCCAAAGTCACTGAAACTTTGGAAGTCCTCTTATCGTCTC
>DAOTXI010000498.1:0-2803 GCA_034435475.1 Anaerolineales bacterium | reverse complement strand
GTTATAACCGCCGCGTGGACACAGGAGCAATGCCATGACCCACATTCGCACAGATGAAAGCATCCTCAACGAGATCGAGTCGATTCAAAGGAGGATGATGCGGGTCATGGTGCATCTGACCGCCATCGGCAATCCGCAGGTTTCCTCCATCAACCTTGAATTGACGCAGGCAGTTCGCAACCTCGAACAACTGGGGAAGGATGCGCGCGAACGCTTCAACCTGCAAAAACAAAGGATCGAAGCCCTTGCGGGCGTGGGCAGCGTCATCAACTCGTCGCTGGGCAGGGAGCGGGTGTTAAACGAAGTCATGGACACGTTGATCGTCCTGATGAATGCCGAACGCGGATTCCTGATGCTCAAAGAGGAAAGCGGCGACTTTCAGGTACAAATCGCGCGGGATAAGAATCACAACAACGTCAACAAGGATGAATTTGCCATCAGTAAAAGCATCGTCCGGCAGGTATTAGACAAGGGCGAGGCGGTGTTGACGACGAACGCAAAGGAAGACCCGCGATTCGAACAGCAGGCAAGTGTGGCTGCATTCAGCCTGCTTTCGATCCTGTGTGCTCCGCTAAAAGTAAAGGACGACCTGATCGGCGTCATCTACGTGGACAACCGCGCCCAGAAGGGCACCTTCCACGACGATGAACTGCAATTGATCTCGGCATTCGCAAACCAGGCGGCAGTCGCCATAGACAATGCAAGCCTGATCGAAGAATTACAGACAGCGTATCAGGCGACCCTCGAAGGCTGGGTGCGCGCACTCGACCTGCGCGACAAGGAAACCGAGGGACATACCAAACGCGTTACAGCTCTCACCGGGGAACTCGCCCGCAAGATGGACGTTGACAAGGATTATTTGATTCATATCGAACGCGGCGCCCTCCTGCACGATATCGGGAAGATGGCAATCCCGGACGGAATCCTGCTCAAGCCCGCTGCTCTGACTCAGGAGGAGCGGAGTCTCATCCAGAAGCATCCGGTCTACGCCTTTGAGATGCTCAGCCCGATCAAGTTCCTGCACCGCGCGTTGGAAATTCCCTACTGTCACCACGAAAAATGGGACGGGAGCGGCTATCCGCGCGGCTTGAAGGGGGAGTCCATTCCGCTTGCGGCGCGCATCTTTGCTGTGGTGGATGTATGGGATGCCCTGGTCTCGGACCGCCCCTACCGCAAGGGGTTGGAACCAAGCGATGTAAAACAAAAAATCCGCGAAGATTCAGGGAGGCATTTCGATCCGCGGGTGGTGGAGGCGTTCCTGGACCTGGACGACGAAACCTTGAAGGTGAAGGCAAAGATAGGCTAAGTAGAACGCCAAAAAAAATTTAACACCACAAGCCGACCGCCGACGGCGGACCGCGGTCTATGGTCTGCGGTCAATATCTGTAAAGAAACATTCGACGATTTACTTAATATCAACGTTATAGCATTAATCTTGACTCTTTTACAACCGCGAAGTTTTTTCGTAGTACTGCAAGCTTCAGTTTGCGCTTTGCACCGGAACAAACCCAAGTTTGCGGCACAGCCGCGTTACGCATCTGTAAACTATTTCGCGCCGGAACTATTTGCCTTTCATTCCCTTTTGGCTTATCATTGGGTTATACGAATTAAAGTTGTCCTTGTAAGGAGGTAGTTGTGTTTCATAAATCTTATGTTCGTATGACCCTATTCATTTTGCTGGCGATGCTCGCAGCGCTGATTCCACTCCAGGTTCGGGCGGGAGGCGTGTGTGGAGGGGCGTATACGGTCGAGGCAGGCGATACCGTCGAGAAACTGGCGACAATGTGCGGGACAACGGCATCCGCCATTTATGCGGCAAATCCCGGCTTGAAAGAACCGCTTGCGGCAGGTCAGGTCATCACCATCCCCGGCTTGAATTACGGCGCAACGGTCACACCAACACCCGTAACGGCGACCGCCATCCCGACGACGACGGGGCAGCCCCCCGCCGTGGTGAACAACTATTACACCTATAATTATTACGGCACGACCCCTGTGGTGACGCCCGCGGCTGTGGTTTCTCCAAGTACGTATGTCGTTCAGGCAGGAGATACCTTTGCGGGGATCGCGTACAGCTTCGGCGTTTCGATCAACGACCTGTGGGCGGCGAATCCCTACATCGTCGATATCAATGTGTTGTATGTGGGGCAGGTTTTGAATATCCCATACTGGTACGTGCCTTCGCCCGGTATTACGGCAGTCTTGGTGGATGGCAGTTCAAGCGCCCCAACCGAAGAGCCAAGCCCGATCTCCTACGATGGGACGATTCCCAAGAACGCGCCTCATGGGACCGTGCGGCTGGTGAATAAATCGGACGGCGAGGTTTACATATCCCTGCGCACCACCCGCGCCGACGGGACGAACGCCATCAATGAATATCCTGTCAACGGCACAGTTGTGACCTCCATCCCCGGCGGCTGGATCGATTATGTGGCATGGGTGGGCGGCATCAAGTTCACCGGCGGCTTCCAATTGAAGGAAGACACCATCCACACCATCACCTTCAACAGAAGCAAGGTCGTGGTGGATTAAGCAACCACGAATAAATGACCCGCCCGGTGTTCTGATACACTTGGCGGGTCATTTTGATTTAACGTAGGGGCGACCCGCCCAGCGGAAGCAAGGTATCTTGACGGGCACGGAAGGGTCGCCTTAAATATATAAGGAGAGTCCATGTCCAACCATCCCATTCCCGTCATCGAAGCGTGCGGCACGTACCGCGAAGTCGGCAGGCAGATCGGCGAGCAATGCAAACCGCAGATCGCAAGGATGATGAGTCAACTGCGCGAGAGTCTGCCGCCGG
>DAOTXI010000497.1:0-9268 GCA_034435475.1 Anaerolineales bacterium | reverse complement strand
GGGTCGAGCGTGAAGATGGGGGCGGCGGTTTCAGTGGGCGGCAGGAGTTCCGGCACGGGTGTTTCGGTGGGGAGCGGCTGGGGCGTGGGTGTGAAGACTGCCGCAGTGAGTGTGAACTCCGCCACCACGGTGCTGGCGGCTGAGGTGCGGATGATATTGACATCCACGGTCGGTTCGACGGGCGTGGCTGGGGCGCAGGCGGCAAGAAGGATTCCCAGCGCAAGAAGGGTGGAGATTTTTTTCATGAGTTCCTGCTTTCTATTTCAACACGGCGATGATCTTGACCCAAACGAGAGACCCGAAGTATTGACCGGCGTCATCCCTCAATTTAAAGTACCAGATGTATTCGCCCGCTTTGTTTGGCGCCCGCATGGGAACGGAAAACGTGCGGTACTCGCCGGGTTTGGTAAAGGGTCCATCCTTGGGTATGGTGTAGGTTTTCGGCAGGACATAGAGCGGTCCCGTAGAAAACTCTTCGATAAAGACAAAGGAATAGCCTTCATCCCATGCGCACGTACCAGTATTGAGGAACTCCCAGTTTTTGGTGAACTCTTCGCCAATCAAGACTGTCTTACCGTCATAGGGATTCGATTCAGATACAAGGTAACCGTTATTGCAGCCGTTCTGAGTGGTGACGGTACTGTACGCGCCCGGCGTGCCTGATGTGGGCGTAACCAGAAGCCCTGTCTGCGGCGTCAACCCCGGCTGTTGGGTATTGAAATTAAAGGGCGTGTTGGTCGGAATGCCAAAAGGGTCGGTGGTCGGGAATGCCGGTTGGGTGTTTATCGGCGCGAGGGTGTTGGCGGGGAGCGGCGTGGGCGGGATGGCTGCCGCGGTCTGGGTTGCTTGGTCTGCCGCCTGGGTCAACACCTGCGCGAACGCCTGAGTCTGGATCACGCCAACATCCTGTGTTGGGGGCGGAGTCGCGCCCATATTGCACGCGCTCAACAGCACAGCCGCGAGGGTCATCCCTGCCAGCCAGCGAAACTTGCGAAAATTCATGGTGGAACCTCCAGAAATCATCGCTTTAATTATACCCGTCACGCTTTCAATTTGTGCCGGTGGTTTTATCGGCTCAGCGCTTTTTAATGAGGATGTTTTTAATCCCTCCCCGATAACTATCCCACAACCCGGGCATTTCCCACCCTTTCTCCCGCCTCATCCCCGACGTTTGGGATTCAGCGTGAACCCCGAAGCGTGATTCAACGCCCCAGCCAGCGGACTTGACTCCAGCGCCATCACCCGCCCATTGGCGAAGAAGGCGAATTCAAAAGTGGTTTCATCCCCCGCCTTCTTGCCGGGGATGGGCATCAGACGCGCTGTGAGCGGCTTGTTCAAACGCAATGCCAAAGCGCAAATATCCAGCAGCAACGGAGTGAGTTCATCGGCAGTGACATCCCCCGCCAGCGGAACAGTATCCAGCCCGGTTCCGCAAACGGCGGAATACAACAGCGCATCTTTCACGGTCAGCACGCCTTCAGCCGCCCGTTTTGCAAGGATCGAATCTTCGAGGATGGGCTGCATAAATCCATTGAAACCGATATGCGGAAAGTCCGCGCGCTCGATGGCATCCGTGAGGATCGCCGCCGCCGCAAGCGAACCATGCAAGCCGATTCTTGGCACGCCCATATTTTCGACTGCCTTGCCGAGAGAATGAGCGTCGTCTGGGAAGGGGGCGAGGGAGAAGTCAATGCCTTTGAACGTGATGCGTCCCACAGGGAGGCTTCGCTCTGAAGCGTGATGCGTAAATTCTTGCGCAACTTTGGTAATGGCTTGCCCATGTTTGGTAATTTCTGAAATGAGGGCATTCCGTCCATCGTCCACGGTCTTCTGTCCTTCAAACGCGCTTACTGCAAGATCAGCACATTCAACCGCAATCCCAAAGGCGGGTTGATCTCCGGTGTGATACGCGCCGGGGAAGAAGGGCGCATTCGGACCGACATTTGCCAGCGCGGTGAAGTGCAGGTTAGCGAATCCGTTCGGGTCCAGCGGCGCTGATTTGACAATGATCTCCGCGCAAGCCTTGACCTGCGCCATGTGGACGGTCTGCGCATCCGCCATTACACCGCTGAAGAAGATTCCGTCACTGGCGGCAATCGCTTCGGGAATCACTTGATAACTGCGCGGGAATTCCGGCAGGGCGGGTCCCAATGCCGCATAGACCACGCCATTTTGCTTCATCACCTGTGTAAATTGCTCGGCGTATTTCGATAACTCATCAATATGTTTCTCCCCCAACAGTCTGGCAAACGAAACCGTCGCCACGCGCACGGTCTGCACCTCATACCCCGCCGCCTCATATGCAGATTTTGCCTTCGATAAAAAATCTCCCGCTTCACGCAGGACATTTTCTTTCAAGGGAAAGCCGGGGTTGCAAAAGTAGGTAATCGAACGGATTTTCATCTATTCCTTCACTATTCACTATTCACTATTCACTGCTCTCTGCCTTACCACCTCAAACATCAGCACCGACCCCGCCACCCCTGCGTTCAGAGACTCGGTCTCACCGGACATTGGGATGCTGATTTTCCCCTTCGCCAGCTTCCGCGCGGATTCGCTTGCCCCTTCCGCTTCGCCGCCGATGATCAAAGCCACAGGCTGATGCAAATCCGTTTCCCAGCAAGATGGACCATCCATGTCTGCAACGTAAACCTTCAAACCTTCAGACCTTACAACTTTTTCTATCTCTTCCCAACTCATTTCCTGAATTGGCAATCTGAAATGCGCGCCCATGCCGGAACGTAGAACCTTCGGCGCAAATGCATCCGTCGTTTCAGGCGGAATGAGGACCGCGTCCACGCCCGCAGCCGCCGCAGAACGGAGCAACGTCCCAAGATTTCCGGGATCGCGGATCTGGTCGGGGATGAGGATGAAGGTGGGGTGATTGGTAATTGGTAAGTTGGTAGATTGGGAATTGGTATATTCGAGAACAGCGAGAATCCCTTGCGGCGTTTCGGTCTCACTGATGGACTTCATCACGCTGGCAGAGACTTCTTCTACATCCACCCCCTTCAACCTTAAACTTTCAACCTGTAACTTCCCCCTCTCGCTCAATGTCTCATCATACAAAACAATCTCAAATCTCCAATTCCCTTTCCCCGCCTCTTCCACCAAACGCACCCCTTCCACCACAAACGCCCCCGCCTCGCGGCGTTCTTTGGCGCGTCCCAGCAGGGTGCGGACATGTTTTATCTTTGAGTTCTGGGTAGAGGTGATCATGGTGAGTGGAAAGTGAAAAGTAATGGCTGGCAGGGAGAAATTCGAGTATTCGTGATTTTACCTGCCCTGAGCCGTGTCGAAGGGTTCGAGGACGGTTTTCCACCGACTTACTTTTTCCATACTTTCATAAATTCATCTATCGTCGCCTTGTCGAACAACACGATGCGGACTTGTTTCAAATCGGAGTTTTTGTTTGTTTCAAAATATGCTGCCACTGCTTTGAAGATAATTCCCGCCGCGCGGTCTTTTGGGAAACCGAAGATTCCCGTAGAGATCGCAGGCATGGAGATGGACTCGCACCTCAACTTATCCGCGGTTTGCAGGGAGCCGGTTACAGCGTCACGCAGTTTGGCGTCTTCGTTGCCGTCTCCCCAGACGGGGCCCACAGCGTGGATCACAAATTTCGCAGGCAGGAGTCCGCCCGAGGTCCAGGCAGGATGCGCGTGAGAGACAGGTCCATGTTCGCGGACCCAGGCATCGCTCTCCTCCTGTATCTTTGGTCCGCCTTTTTTTGAGATCGCCCAAGCCACCCCGCCGCCATGTGCGAGATGCTCGTTCGCGGCGTTGACAATGGCATCCACTTCTTCAATGGTGATGTCGCCCTGCGCGATCTGCAAAGACTGTCCCGTTAAGAGTTTCTTTTCGACCAGAACTTCATTCATAAAACTATTTTACCCCCCTTAAAAAGTAGCGCGAGATTAATCTCGCGCTACAGATTTTATTTCGTTTGCGCCACCACTGCGGCGAAGGCTTGCGGATTCTTCACGGCAATGTCGGCCAGCATCTTGCGGTTGATCTCGATGTTCGCCTTCTTCATCGCGGCGACCAAACGGCTGTAGGTCGTGCCATTCAGGCGGGCGGCGGCGTTGATGCGGGCAATCCATAACTTGCGCAGATCGCGTTTGCGCACGCGGCGGTCGCGGGTCGCGTACCACAGGCTTTTCAACATCGCCTCGTTGGCGCGCTTGAACAAAAAGTGCTTTGTCCCGCGCTGACCCTTCGTGATCTTCAAAACTTTCTTGTGACGTAAGTGCCCTTGCGGGCCTCCTTTAACGCGCATTGGTTTTCTACCTCCTGCAAACTCGCGGGCGTCGTCACGCCGTTAGCGTGACAGTTGCGCACACCCGAAAGCCGCAACTCAAAAATTTCGACAGCCGGAAGATTATTCTTCCATATTCGGCGCGAGGCGCTTGATGCGCTTCACGTACTTGCGACCCTGCACCGTCACCATTTCGCTCAAAAGCGCCTTGGTGCGGTCCGACGTGCGTCGGCGCAGGTGGCTCTTGCCGCCCTTGGTGCGGACAAGCGTGCCCGACCCGGTCAGGCGAAAGCGTTTCGACGTCGCCTTGTGGGTCTTCAATTTAATCTTTTTGCCAGGTTTTGCTTTGCGTGGCATCGCGTAATACTCCTTTCAGACAAAATTAACCGCGGACATTTCTGCCCGCGGACGAATCAACATCTTTGGGTCTTGCCTCACCCTCAGGCAGACGGTTCTTTCGCCGCTTCAGCCTGTTCGGGTTTCTCTTTCTTTTTCACCGCCCCAGCCTTGTTGGGAGCCATCACCAACAGCATGGTGCGTCCCTCCATTTGCGGCGGGACTTCGATGACGGCAATATCAGCCAGGTCGGCGGCGATCTCTTTCAGGTCTTCGAGCGCGATCTCGGGATAATCCATCTCGCGTCCGCGGAACTTGACCGTGACACGGACCTTGTGTCCCTGCCCCAGCCAGCGACGGGCATCGTCCACTTTGAAACCGCGATGGGCGGAGTTCGTCTTCGGGCGCAGGCGGATTTCCTTGACCTCGATCTTGGTTTGCGATTTCTTGGCTTCGCGTTCCTTCTTCGCTTTTTCGTAGATGAACTTGCCGAAATCCATCACACGGCAGACGGGCGGGTTCGCCCCGGGCGAGACCTCTACAAGGTCCAATTCCGCTTCACGTGCGATCTTCAAGGCTTCCTTGATGCCGACAACCCCCACATTGCCTCCATCCGGACCGATCAGGCGCACTTCCGCAACACGGATGCCCTCATTTACTCGAAACTCGTTGGCGCTTATATGCTTCTCCTCTTGCTTTTAGACAAAAACAAATCCAGCTCCCGGCTGGTTTTTAGCGGGCGAATAATACCATGAAGGCGGGGGAGTCGTCAACGAAAACGCGGTTATCTCGTATCATCTCAAAAATAAGGAAAAACGTCCCGAAGGTTTCCATGAAAAAACAAGATCGAGCCGCTTGAACCTTCGGGACGGTGCAAGCGCCCCACTTTATTGAGAAGTTACGTTATCTCGCCGAATCGATCATCGGCAGGTAGACCGTGCGGTACAGCGCGTCGTGCTCATCCGGATGGCTGAACATGACGATAACCAGTGAACTCCCCCGATCGTTTGCGGCGGCGACATCTACAGGGCGGCCGTTGGAGGTGGTGTAGTACAACGTCCATGAATAGCCGTTCGCCTGGCGTGTTCCTGCCGGAGCGGGGGCGCCGTCAAAGCCGCGATACCCGTTGACGCTCGACGAGAAATAATCCACCAAATCTTCCACGCTGACGGCGGCGCGAAATGCAGTCACCTGTGTAATGTCGAAGGAGGATGCTCCGCGCCATAAAAAGCCATTGTCAACGTATAACCAATCCGGGGGAACGGTGAGCGACACCCCGTTCAGGTTATCCCTCTTTAATTCAATGGCGGGGTTTCCCGTATAAGGTACAAGGAATTTAACCGGAGACAATTGAGTCATACAATCGCGGTTCGGCTCGACCAGCGGGTTGTTCAAAAATTCCAAAGCGATCTTCATGGCGCAGCCGCTTTCATCCGATGCGGTCGGCACATGTCCCTGATTGGGGAATTCGAAATAAAAACTGTTCGCCAGATTTTCAGCCGCTTTTTTGCCGTCCTGCGGCGGCGTTGCTGAATCGAAAGTACCGGTGATGACCAGGCTGGGAATATCACTGACCACTGCGTCTTTTTCGCCGAGACCCGGACCCGTCGAGCCCCAGGTCTTGCAGGCGGAATGCATTTTCTCCAAATCCTCGTAAAAGGGACGCCAGATGAATTCCTTGACCTTCAATTGCCCCATTGTGGCCGCCAATTGTTCGGGGGTCGTATCCAGCACATGTTCGCGGCACATGACCGAGATGTAAAGACCCGTATTGATTCCCTCAAAGCCGTATGGCAGGGAATATTGAGCCGCGATCAATGTCGAATAATCGCCATCCCGTACGCGATAAATGGTCTGGGGGGCGGTATCAATGAAGCTGGTCGTCTTCGACAACCCCATCACGATTGACAACAGGTAGGCGCCGTCTATGGTTTCTGTCACCGTGCCCATCGGGTATGCGGAGGTGGACAAGGTCAGGGGAGTTTCATCCAGTTTGTTTGCGAGGTCCCAAAAGACGGTTTCGATATCCGGGTAGGCTGTGTTACAGCCCGGGTCCGCCTTGCAGGAGTTGAATAGATTGGTCAGGGTGTAGTTGGCAATATTGGGATATTCGTTGATCCAGTTCGATTCGACCGGCATGACTGAATCCAGGATGGCGCTGCGCACGACTTCGGGATGATTGCGCATGGCAACCAGCGCGAGGCGGGTTCCATAAGAGGCGCCGTATAAATTAACCTTTTCGTATCCCAGAAGTTTAACAATATCGCGTAGATCAGCCGCGTTTTCGACGGTGTTGTATGCGCTGAGGTCAATGCCTCTTGACTGCAAGAGACCGGCGCAGGAAAGGAAAGCGTTTTGATAGACCAGTTCCCTCGAACTGCTGTCAATGGTTCCGTATACATCCTGCCGGTTCGCTTTTTCGAGTTCGTCGCAGACCAGCGCCGGTTCTGAAAGCCCGGTTCCGCGCTGGTCGTAGGTGATGTAATCGCGTTCTTCGATGAAGGGAGCCACCAGTACCGAGTATGCGTTTGCGCTTAGTGTGACGGCTTCGCCTCCCGGTCCGCCCTGGAGGAACATGACCGGGTCGGGCTTGGGACTGGAACTCTGGCTGTGGAAGACTGCCACCGCCAGGCGGATCGTCCGCCCATTGTTGCTGGTACGGTTTTCTGGAAGGATCGCATACCCGCATGTGACTCTCACTCCGAAGGGCGTTTCGAATTGGCAGGGGGCTTCTTCGAATTGCGGGGTATATGCCACGGTGGGCATGGCGGTCGGCAGGGATGCGGACGGGAGCGGAGTTGACGTTTCGGTCTCCTGCGCAACGAATGGGAGAGTCGCTGTAGATACCGCCGGGGCAGGCGGTCTGGAAGCAGTTGCACCTCCGCCAAGGAGCATGTTGAATACAATTGCCGCGGTGATCGCGAGGATACAAAATCCGCCGATGACGGCGGCGATGAGGATGGTGTTGTTTTGTTTTCGTTTTGGGGGTTTGGCTGGGGATTTTGCCTGCGGCTCGGGCGGGGAAGACTCGGGGAATTCCTCCAACGCCGCCTCTTCTTCCTCAAGGAAAGCCGGGACGTGGATGATCTCAGGCTCCGGCTCGGTAAATGCCGGGGGTGGAGGAACAGGCGCGGGCGGGGAGAGAAGCGCGAGTTGTTTTTTTGCGTCCGGGTTATTGGGGTTGATGTCCAGCACGCGTTCAAAGCAGTAGGCGCGTTTTTGAGAGTCGTCGAGACTCATGCCCAGCAAATACCATCCGCCTTCTGAACGCGGATATTGCCGGACGAGTTGAGAAAAGATCGAGGCGGCTCGTCCCTTGTCGTTCGCTTTGAGCGCGGAGATTCCCGCTTGAAGTAATTCCTGTTCCGACACACGCATCCTTTAATAAAAAAAATGGAGCCGATGCTTCGGCTCCATTATACTCTTACACGTGCGGGGTGACTTTGGCTTCGATCTTGTCCTTCGGCAGGTAGCCGGTGATGCGCTCCTTGACCTCGCCGCTCTTGAAGAGCATGAGGGTCGGGATGCCCATGACGCCGTACTGCATCATGATGTTGGGGTTCTGATCGGCGTCGAGCTTGACGACCTTTACCTTGCCGCCCCACTCGCCCGCCAGTTGTTCGACGATGGGCGCGATCATTTTGCAGGGCTGGCACCAGTCGGCGGTGAAATCCACCAATACCGGGGTGTTCGAGCTGATGACTTCCTCCTGGAAGTCCTGTTCGGTTACGTATTTGACTGAACTCATATTTGCCTCCGCGGCTTGGACGAGGTGTTGCTTTCATTAATTACCAGTCAGCCCCCCTGAGAAACCCGGCTCTGTGAAATTCAGGGAAGGATTGCCAAAATAACCCACCCTCGTTATAATGCCCGTCTGTTCGGGCGGGTAGCTCAGTTGGTTAGAGCATCGCGTTGACATCGCGAAGGTCGTAGGTTCGAGCCCTATCTCGCCCACAGGGAAAGTAGAAAGCACACAAGTAGATAGGTAAAACGCGTTGACCGAGACGAGTATGTGGTCAAGTCCCTGACAGGGAGAAGAAGCCGGTGATTGAGAGTTTCTTCCAGGGAACATCACAGAAAACCACTCGCGAGCATAACGTTGAAAAGTGATCAGTGAAAAGTGATCAGTGAGTAGATGAAACGGATTGCTCCGTTAGAGGCTGAAGAGATGTAGGTCAAAATTGATTTTGACGTACAAATCGGGTGGAACCGCGTGAATTAAATTCTCGCCCCGTGTTCGGGCGGGTTTTTTGTTTAATACTGGACTCGAAAGTCTCCTGACTTTCGAGTTGCAACGTCGGGAGACGTTGCACTCCAAAATAGAAAGGATGTAAAAATGGCACAACAACTACAGGAAAAATACGAAGAGTCTTATCTTTATAAGATCCGTCACTCCACGGCGCATGTAATGGCGCAGGCGGTGATGGAGATGTTCCCGGATGGGAAACCGACCATCGGTCCGCCCGTGGAGAATGGGTTCTACTACGACTTCGACCTGCCGCGCAACCTGACGCCCGAAGACCTCGAACAAATCGAGAAGCGGATGCGCCAGATCGTGCAGGGCAAGCATGATTTCAAGAAGACGGTCATCTCGGCGGAGGAGGCGAAGAAAATCTTTGCCGACCAGCCCTACAAGTTGGAGTTGATCGAAGGCTTGGAAAAAGGCGGACTGGA
>DAOTXI010000496.1:0-1870 GCA_034435475.1 Anaerolineales bacterium | reverse complement strand
CGGGGGTGATGGTGAGCACCATGAGCGGGAATTGGAAGTAGGTATATGCCAGCACCAACCCGGTCATGCTGTATAAATTGAAACCGTTGTCGTATGGGTTGAACGGGCAGACTTGCGAACCGCTTGCGTCGGGATAGCAAATGGATTTGAGGATGGCAGTGACGAAGCCCGTCCGCCCGAGGGTGGCAATGTAGGAAAACGCCAGCGGCACCCCGCCAAAATTCGCGGCAAGACCCGAAAACGTCATCAGGAAGTTCCGCATCCATTTGGGGGTATTGCCAAGCGTAATGGCATAGGCCACGAAAAATCCGAACACGCCGCCCACCAGCGAGGTAATGACGCTGACTTGCAAACTCACACTGTACGCCTTGATGACGTAAGGATTTTGCATGACACCATAGTTGCTGAGGGTGAAGTTCCCATTGAAGTCTTGAAACGACTTGAAAAGCAGGTTGGTAGAGGGAAGCAAAAGAAAGAAAAAGATAAAAGCGAAAAAGGGAATCAGTCCGATCCAGTTTGATTCGGAGAGATGCACCCAAATGCTTTTTTTTGCGGGAACTACGGAGGGTATGAGTGTTTTGTCCATAATCGAAGGCGTGACCCAGCCAATAAATTGACTGGGTCACGTTACAGGAAATTCTAAATTGGTTTACTTGATGTCGAGACCAACGACGGAATCCCATTCATTCTTGATGAGTTCGCGGGCAGCGCTGAGTTGATCGCCAGAGGGAACAACCGAGGCAGCGATGAGCGCGGGATCGGGCAGTTTCGCCTGGAGTTCAGCAGGAACTACGCCACGTTCGTTCATGTCGGCAAGGCGGGCGGGGGCGCAGTAGCCTTCCATCCAGATCAAGTGACCTTCATCTGAGTAGAGGAATTCTTCCCAAAGGCGAGCGGCGGCAGGGTGCGGAGCGTAGGCGCTGACTGCCTGGAGGTAGAAACCGCCCCAGTTGACATCGGTCGGGTACACAATTTCGATGTTGGGATTGCCAGCAAAGTTATCCTTGTTGGCGGCAGCGAGGTAGTTCCACTGGAAGGTGATGGGTGTTTCGCCTTTGGCAATCGGACCGGAGTCGGCGATGAGCGGGAGCAGGATGCCCTTCTCGTTCAGTTCCTTGAAGAATTCCAAGCCGGGCTGAATGTTATCGAGGTCGCCGCCATTGGCAAGTGCAGCCGCATAGACAGACTGAGCCGCCTGATTGGAAGCACGGGGATCACCAGCGAGAGCCACCTGACCTTCGTACTTTTCATCGTTGAGATCAGCATAGGAGGTGGGGATGTCGGTGACAACGTCGCTATTGATTTCGAGCACCATCACACCGTTGTAGTCCACATAGTAAAAACCATCCGCGTCTTTGACGCCAACGATGGTGTCCCAGGTAGCGACTTTGTACGGAGCCAAAAGGCCCTGTTCCTTGGCGAGAGGACCATAAGCAGGACCAATATCAATCACATCGGGAGCCTGAGGACCTTTGGTTTCCTTGTTATCAATGATTGCCTGGAGTTCATCCGCAGAACCGCCGTCGGGCAGGAGCGAATTGACTTTGATGTTGTACTTGGCAGAGAAGGTATCCATCATCTCGCCGTAATTACACCAGTCGCGGGGCAGGGTGATAACGTTCAGTTCGCCTTCTGCCTGGGCAGCGGCGATAAGGGCGTCCATGCCGCCGCCTTCTTCAGCGGAGGTCACGGTGTTCCAGTCCACATTGCTGGTTGAGCCAGCGGGTCCACCGCAGGCGCTCAACACGAGGGTGGCAGCAACCAAAAGCGCGACCACCTGAAAGGTAATTCTCTTCAACATAGTTTCTCCTTGTTGGGTTTTTGTAATACTAGACCTCTTGCATAAGTATGCCATAATAGGCATATGAAC
>DAOTXI010000495.1:0-4187 GCA_034435475.1 Anaerolineales bacterium | reverse complement strand
AAAGCGAAATGAAGGGACAGTCTCATGCGCTATGGCTGGCGCGGGAATACCTGACGGGTCCGATGATCATGTGCTTCTCCGATACGCTCATGGAGACGGACTTTTCCTTCCTTGATAAGGAAGAAGCGGACGGTGTGGCGTGGGTGATGCCGGTGGAAGATCCGCGCCGCTTTGGGGTGGCGGAAGAAGGCGCAGACGGGTGGGTAAAGCGCTTCATTGAAAAGCCTCAAAGCATGGATAACAACCTTGTGGTGGTTGGGTGTTATTACTTCAAAAGCGCCGAACGGCTTCTGACCGCCATTGACGAACAAATGAAACGCGGCGTGATGTTGAAGAACGAATACTTCCTGACCGACGCCATCTCGATCATGATCCAGGGCGGGGCGAAGGTGCGCACACAGAAGATCAGCACCTGGCTGGATACTGGCACCATCGAAGCGACGCTGGATACGAATAAGATTTTGTTGGAGAAGATTGGGTCAAAGGTTGGAAAGTTTGAAGGTTCGAATGTTGAGATCATTGAGCCGGTTGCCATTCATGACAGCGCAAAGATCAGCAACTCAAAAATCGGTCCGTTCGCTTCGATTGGGGCGAATTGCAGGATCGAAAATGCTCAAATTTCGGAATCCATCGTCGAAGCGGATTGCGAGATAAAGGATGCGGCGTTGAATCGCTCTCTGGTTGGCAAACAAGCCAAAGTCAAAGGCAGAGGCGATGGTCACGTCATGAAATTAAACGCAGGCGACACGAGTTCCATCGAGTTATAAATGGAAGCAGTTGAGTGCAGGTCTGATACAGAATATGCGGAGCGTCCGCTTTCACTGGTGTGGGAGGGACAGCGTTATGAAATTGCGGAAATTTTCTCGCGCTGGCGCGGACCGGGTGAAAAAGGCTTTTGCGTCAAGACTGTGAACGGTCTGGCGTTTGAATTGACGTACCAGGAAATTTCAGACGACTGGCACGTACAACCCCTATAAGGAGAATCAATGCAGGAAGTTACCTCAGTTCAACGACTCTCGAAACGTGTGGCGGGCTTGAAGCCCAGCGGCATTCGCAAATTCTTCGACATCGCGGCGACGATGAAGGATGTCATCTCGCTCGGCATCGGTGAGCCGGATTTCACAACGCCCAAACCGATCCTCGATGCGGGCATCCGCTCGCTGCAAAATGGCGAAACGCATTACACCTCGAACTCCGGCAAGATGGAATTACGCCAGGGTATTGCCGATAATCTGAAAAAACTCTATAACGTAAAATATGATCCTGCCAGCGAGATCATTGCCACCGTAGGCGTTTCAGAGGCGTTGTATCTCACGTTCACGGCTGTGCTCGAACCCGGCGATGAGGTCATCATCCCCACGCCATGTTTTGTTTCGTATCAAGCCGAGGTGATCCTGGCGGGCGGCGTGCCGATTGAAATTCCGGCGCGCATTGAAAATAACTTCACCATTGACCCGGCAGATATTCGCAAAGCCATTACGCCCAAAACAAAGATCATTTTTATTGGTTATCCTTCCAATCCCACAGGCGCGGTTGCTCCGCGTGAGGTGATGTTGGAAATTGGAAGAATCGCGGAGGAGTTTGACCTGCTCGTGGTGTCAGATGAAATCTACGACCGCCTCGTCTATGACTTTGAGCATGTTTGCTTCCCAGCCTTGAGCGACAGCCTGCGAGAACGCACCGTGCTGCTGGGCGGTTTCTCCAAAGACTATGCCATGACTGGCTGGCGCATCGGTTACGCCTGCGGACCTGCCGACATTATCAAAGGACTGGTGCGCATTCATCAATACACCATCATGTCCGCGCCGACCACGGCGCAGGATGCTGCCATTGAAGCGTTGAAAACCGGCGAACCTTATGTAAAAGAAATGGTGGATGAGTATGACCGCCGCCGCCGCTTATTGGTGAACGGACTAAACCGCCTCGGTCTTTCGACCTTTGAGCCGAAGGGCGCCTTCTATACTTTTCCCAACATCCGCGCCTCTGGCATGGACGATGAAACCTTCGCTGAAACATTACTGCGCGAAGAAAGCGTCGCCGTCGTTCCGGGCAACGCCTTTGGACCCGGCGGCGAGGGATTTGTCCGCATGTGCTACGCCACTTCGTATGAACAGATCGAAGAAGCCCTGCGGCGCATGGAACGATTTATGAGCAGGCATGGATAAGTGCAAGAAAATAGTGAATAGGTAATAGTAAAAAATGGACAGGTATTGAGCCTGTCCATTTTTAATTCTAGCCGCCCGCAATTTTTACTTTGTACCCCAGTTTTTGCAGAACCTCAGCCATACGCTGACGGTGCTCTCCTTGAATTTCGATCACCCCATCTTTCACCGTACCGCCCGTGCCGCATTCCTGCTTGAGTTTTTTGGCAAGGGTTTTCAAATCCTCTTCCGTAAGAACTAAATTCTTCACGACCGAGACAATCTTTCCACCGCGACCACCGGACTCACGATGAAGATAAGCCGTCTGCTGTTGCGGGGGTAAAGATTTTGCGTGGGACGCGGTTTGTCCTTTCTTGCGAAGGTCTCCATCTTCGGATGACCAGACGGTGCGATTATTATTGGGCATGGGGTAATTATAAATGTAAGGGCGACCTTTACGGTCGCCCTTACATTTTGTGGACAACCGCAAGGGTCGTCCCTACGAATCCAACAACCCCTTGCCCGCCGCCACAGCGACAGCCGCCGCGCGGGAATCGACGCCAAATTTTTGATAGATACTTTGCGAGTGAGCCTTCACGGTTCGTTCAGCGCTTCCCAATTTACAAGCCGTTTTCAGGCTTCCATTGCCTGTTTCAATCGCTGTAAATGATCGCCATCCTCCTTCTTCAAAATGGAGGCGAGGAGTGGAACCATGAGTTTTTTTATGCCACTTGCTTTGATCTCGCACACCAAGTTAACCCGTGTTCCATCTTTCTCAAGCTGAAAGCTGTAGTGGTAGACCGTCTCAACACCCTCAGTTGAGTTTTTCATTGCATACCGCTGGCTCGGTTCATAAGCCACCACCTCCAATTCTGTGAAATGTTCCTTGCCATTCATCAAGCGCGTCTCACGATACCGCGTGCCGACACCGACGTTCCCCCCCGTCAACTTGACCATGCTTACGATCGATGAAGCAATTTTTGGCGCGTTTTCTGAGGCGGTGATAAAGTCAAATACCTCCTTGGGTGTACGGGCAATCCATTCATTCATTTCGAATCCAGACATTTTGTTCTCCTATTCTAAGATGCAGTCTTAATGGGTTTGACCTTTTCGATTGGCAGATACACATCTGTGAAGTGGATGCGCAGATCTTCCTTGACGTGCGAATAACTATAGACTTCAAATGGGGCTTGCGGACGCAAATGGTACTTTTCGCTTGTGATAAGTGAGTCGTAAACATGCATATAGGTTTCAGCGAGGCTATCAAAAGCGCCATAATGCCTGCCCACGCCAAAGAGCCCTGCAGCAATGGTCTGGCATCCAATGTGACCCGCTGGATTTCGAAACTCAGGAATCTGCACACAGACATCGAAGCGCTGCTTTTCCAACGGTGTGACAGAAGGGTCATCTTGCGGAATGCCGATCAACAGCGAATCGGAGTTGATGAGTTTCTGTGCATTTCCCCATTGAAACAACTCCTCCCATAATACCGACATGGGCGAGCCTTTTTCAAGCAGATTATCATATGCGCCGATATGCCGTACAAACGCAACGATGATCGAGCGAACCTGTTCCACGCGAACCTGTCGGGCAGTGGAATGATTCGGGAGCAGCCCAGACTCTTTTTTGAGATTAAATTGAGCAAGATATTTCGGCTGGATTTGTTTCTTCCGCTCGCGTGAAGAATTAAGGAAGTTTTTACGAAAATCGTTCGGTGTAACCTTGAACTGACGTTCGAACGCACGCGTGAACGACTCATGGGTTTTAAACCCAGAGTCAAGCGCGATGCGCAGGATCGCTTCTTCATTGACCCGCAAGCGATACGCCGCCCGCTCCAGTCTCAGTCGCCGGATGTATTCCTTCACAGGCTCGCCGACATTCTCACGAAAGACACGGTGAAAATGATAAGGCGAGAATCCAACGCGTTTTGCCAGCGCCTCCAGATTCAAATCCCCTTCGATATGGGTCTGGATGTGAAGCAGAGTCGAGAGCAATGCCTGCTCATATTTCTCACTGGTTTGGAAGATCATGCCAACACTATAAAAC
>DAOTXI010000494.1:0-1814 GCA_034435475.1 Anaerolineales bacterium | reverse complement strand
ACTGTACCCTTCGAGCAATTCATGAACACGCCCGAAGACCAGATTGCTTTTCTGAACGCACTCCACAATCAACTCGGTCCGCGTATGGCATTCTGGGTCAACACCCTGCTGAGCGACTTCAACCTTGACTCTTATGCAAAGGAGATGGAAAGGCAGGGACGCAACCCGAATGACGCCGCCGCGCTTGGCAGTTTTGCCCATATTGGTCTGCGGAATTTCGACCGTTCCCCCAAACCCGCGCTGGACGTGTGGGACGGGTTCAGGAAGAAAAATTTTTCGGCTAAATTTCCGTTATCTCCGGCACATGCTCTTCTTCGTACTTCTCGATAAGAAATCCGAAAATCTCCATTAATGAAGCGAGCGGATGATATTCGTTCTCACCGACGGTATCAATTAGATTATCCAACAATCAGACGGCTTCCAGATATTCCTCTTCGGAACGAGGAACTTACAGGATTTTCGAGATTTTCGGTAAATTCATTAAGCCGCTTCCGTGTGATGATACCCATGATCGGTTTCGTTTATTATTACACCCTCGCTCACGGACACCCATTCGCGATCTGTTCTTCAAAAGTTTCTGCAAAAATATGATACCCCGACCCGTCACACGCGGCGCGGAAGTAATAGTAAGGCGACTCCTGCGGGAAGGCGACCGCCGTCAACGCTTCGATACCGGGGTTGGAGATGGGCGTGGGCGGCAGACCGGGGTTTTGATAGGTGTTATACGGCGAGATGACTTCCAGATCGGCAAACGAAAGCGGACTCTTCCACCACGAGCCGGTATCGAATTGATAGCCAAGCGCGTATTGGATCGTCGGGTCGGCATCCAGTTTCATGCCAATGGCGAGGCGGTTGAGATAGACCGATGCGATCAACGGCGCTTCTTCAACATGAACGGCTTCACGCTGGACGATGGAGGCGAGAGTTACAGCTTCGTAAACAGTCAGGTTTTGGGCGGTGAATCCGTTTTGTAAGTCGGTTGTCAATTTGGCGGTAAAGTTGCGTCCGATAACATCAAGTAATTGGTCGAGCGTCGTCTCACGCGGAAAGGTGTACGAGTCCGGGAAGAAAAATCCCTCCATTGTGCCGGGCGCGATGGGCTGAAGGATTTGAGGCGGAGTATTTCCAGCGGCGAGAAAATCTTCGGGAGAAATATCCAAGCCCGAGGTCGGGAGTGAAGCGGCAATCTCTTCCATCCGCCAACCGGGCAGAATGGTCAGGACTGCATCGGTGGGGGAAAATTTTTGGAGCGACTGGGCAATATCCATGATGGATTGAGCCGGGCTGAGGGCGAAGTCGCCGGATTGGATGGTGAGATCAATGCCAGTGTAGATGGCATAATCCAGGAACACATCCGCATTGGAGATGAAAAATTCGCCTTCGAGGCGGTTTGCTATCGAAGAAACCGATTCGCCGGGTTCGATGCGAAATGGACGCTCAAGTCCGTTCACGTCGAGCGGCGTGGTCAGGTCGTCGCCGTGGGAAAGCAGGCGGGTCGAATATTCGATGCGGTCTGAAATGGAAAGACTTTTTGCCGGGGGTCCATACAATAACGAAGCCCGCGCAGGGACGTAATAGATGAATGTGAAAATACAACCCAATAGAAGAGCAACGATAAGCGCGAGAATGAAATAATACTGATTACGGCGGAAGAATTTGGAAGACATGAGGGGGTGACAGGTTACAAGTTACAGGTTGCGAATTTACGGATTACGAATCCCGCATTACGAGTCGCGTTGCGCTTCAAGATACGACTGCAAGATCACCACCGCGGCAAATTCATCCTGATGCCCGGCGCGTTTTTTACGCGAGAC
>DAOTXI010000493.1:0-4093 GCA_034435475.1 Anaerolineales bacterium | reverse complement strand
CGGCTTCCACGCGGCGCATTTCCTTATCGCGCACACCCACTGCCGCGCCAACCGCCAAACGTCCTTTCGAGTCTTTGGTGGCTTTCGGGAACTTGGTGATCTTCATGATATCCTTCAACGTCACCAAGCCGGTCACTTTGCCGTTTTTATCCACCAACGGAAGTTTCTCGACGCGATGTTCATGCAGCAAACGCTCTGCGTCTTTCAGCGAAGTGTCCGGCGGAGCGCTGCGCACCTCACGGGTCATAATGGCAGTAACAGGTTTGCTGTCATCCTCCTCAAACAACAGGTCGCGGGTGGTAATGATGCCGATCAACTTCTCGTGCTTATCCACGATCAAAATTCCGCCTGTATCCGTCTCTTCGACCACTTGCTTAACATCCCCGACTGTATGTTGATCCGTCATCGTCAGCGGGTTTTCCACAATGAACGACTCCGCTTTCTTCACCCGTTCGATCTGCCGCGCCTGTTCGGCAATCGTCATGAAGCGGTGAATGATTCCAATGCCGCCCTCCCGCGCCATCGTGATCGCCATCTCGCTCTCGGTCACCACATCCATGTTCGCTGAAACGATCGGTGAATGCAAAAAAATCTTTTTCGTCAACGGGCTTTTGGTCGAAAGCGCGCGCCGCGAATCCACATCCGAATATTGCGGCACCAGCAGCACATCGTCGTACGTCAGAGCAGTTTCCTGCAATATCTTCATAAGAACTCCTCTTATCCAAATTCAAACCGCCGGAATTATAATACTTGTCAATGAGTATTCACGCGCTTTCTTCACTGGATGGACGCTATGAAAAGGAGACTTCCCCACTGCGGGACTTTTTCTCCGAGTTTGCCTATCTCCACGCCCGCGCCCGCCTCGAACTGGACTTTTTGACTGCTCTTTCCAAAATGGGCATTATCTCGGCTGAGGGGTTGTCCGGCTTCCAGCCGGACCTACAAACATTTAAAGATGAAGACGTCCTGAAGATTCAAGAATACGAAAAGACCACCCGGCACGACGTGAAAGCCATTGAATACTTCCTGCGTGAAAAAATCCCCGTTGAACTGCACCCGTGGATTCACTTCGGGCTGACCTCGGAAGATGTGAACAACCTCGCCCAAGCCCTCGCCCTGCGCGATTCGCGTGACCGTGTCCTGCTCCCCGCCCTCGATAATCTACTCACCTCCCTGCGAGACCTCGCCAAAAAATACCGCGCCACCCCCATGCTGGCGCGGACTCATGGTCAGCCTGCGGTGCCGACCACGCTAGGAAAAGAAATTGCCGTCTATCTGGCACGGCTGCTGAAGTGCAGGGACGAGTTGGCGAGTCACAAGTTTGAAGGCAAATTAACCGGCGCTGCGGGAAATTTCAACGCCATGCAGGCGACTTACCCAAATGTAGATTGGCTTTCGTTTAGCAAAGACTTCGTCACCGGGCTGGGACTCGAACCCAATCTCGTCACGACGCAAATCCTACCCTACGATAACTGGAACCGCTACTTTCAAGCCCTGCAATTGACCAATGCAATCCTGATTGATTTCGCTCAAGACATGTGGCGTTATATCAGTGATGGTGTACTCAAACAGAAAGTTGTGGCGGGTGAAGTGGGGTCTTCGACCATGCCGCAAAAGGTCAACCCAATAGACTTTGAAAATGCAGAAGGCAATTTGGGTGTGGCAAATGCCATGTTTGGGCATTACATTCAAAAGTTATCCGTCTCCAGATTACAGCGAGACCTTTCAGACTCGACCGTCCGAAGAACATTTGGGACAGCGCTGGGTCACACTCTGTTGGCATGGAACAACGTCAGCAAAGGCATGGCGCGTGTAGCGGCAGATGAAGAAAAACTACATGCAGAATTAAATGCCCACTGGGAAGTAATCAGCGAAGGGGGGCAGACGATTCTGCGGGCAGCAGGACGAAGCGACGCGTACGAGACGCTCAAGTCACAGACGCGAGGCAGCCAAATGGACGGGGCCAGTTACAAGCGTTGGGTCGAGGCGTTGCCGGTCGAAGAGGAAATTCGGCGGCGTTTGCTCAGCCTCTCGCCAGAATCCTATATCGGCGTTGCAATTCAAATCACAGACGAAGTGCTTCGAGATTCGATATTCGAAATTCGAAGCGTTGATTAACAAATATCGAATAACGAATATCGGAGTTTCCATGACAGTCATAGCAGTGATCGGTTCGCAATGGGGCGACGAGGGCAAGGGCAAGGCGGTGGATTTTCTGGCGGAGCGCGCGGATTATGTGGCGCGTTTCAATGGCGGGAACAATGCCGGGCATACCGTCATCAATGAGTTTGGCACGTTCAAAATTCATCTCGTGCCTTCGGTCATTTTTGCGCAGAATACGGTAGGGCTGATTGGCGGTGGCGTGGTGATCGACCCGGCAGTGCTGATCGAAGAAATTGAGATGCTCAATAAAGCGGGCGTGAACGTGGATGGACGCTTGTGGGTTTCGCCGCGTTCGCACATCATCATGCCGTATCATAAAATCTTGGATGGGCTGTACGAAGAAGCCAAAGGCGCAGGCGCGACCGGAACCACACGGCGCGGAATCGGACCGGTGTTTGCAGATAAGGTCAGCTATAACGGAATCCGCTGGACGGATTTTGCGAGCGATATGTTCGAACAGCGGCTGGAAGTGCAGTTGACGTTGAAGAATAAGATCATTGTGGCATTGGGTGGCGAGGCGTTGAAGTTTGAACAGGTGCGCGACGAGTATCGCGGATATTACGAGAAGGTCAAGCCGTATTTGAAGGAATTGTTCTCGCTGGTACAGGATGGTTTGAAAACGAACAAGACCTTTTTGTTGGAACAGGCGATGGGTTCATTTTTGGATACGGATTGGGGCACGTATCCGTTTGTGACGGCGTCCACCACCATTCCTTCGGCAGCCTCTGCCGGACTTGGTATTCCGCCCAAGTACATCAACAACGTCATCGGCGTGACCAAAGCCTACACCACCCGCGTCGGCGGCGGACCGTTGCCCACGGAAATCCATGACCATGAAAGCGATGTTTATAAGAAATTCGGCGAAGTTGCCGCTACAACGGGGCGCATCCGCAGAGTCGGCTGGCTGGATCTGGAAATCGTGCGCACCGCCGCCGAACTCAGCGGCATGACCGAAATTTGTTTGACCAAGTTGGATGTACTGTGCAGTTTGAAAGAGATAAAAGTTTGTACCGGGTATAAATTTAATGGTCAAACCATTCGTTATGCGGATGTGGATGCCTATGACTTGGATAAGGTTGAATGTGTGTACGAATCCTTCCCCGGCTGGAGTGAGGACATCAGGAAGGCAAGGTCGTTCGAGGAGTTACCCGTCAACGCGCAGAAATATGTGAAGATGATCGAAGATGCCGCGGGCGTGTCTGTGAAGTGGGTAGGAGTGGGTCCGGCAAGGGAGGAGACGATTCGGAGATAATTGGAGATTGGTGACAGTCATTTCGTAAGCGGCTGTCACCTGCTTTAAATTTCCACTCCGCGTGCAGACGGTGGCCGTGGCGGTAAAAAAATTCAAGGAAAAGCCTGAAACCTTTGCAGAGAATTATGGCGTGGAAGTTAAACAGGTCCGTGAAGCGCTGGCTTTTTATGACGCCCACAAAAAGGAAATAGACGCAAATATCAAATACGAGCAGGAGTTGGAAAACCAACACAAACGGGAAAAGGCAAAGAATAATGACAAAGCCGCGTCTTCATCTTGACTCTGACGCGTCCGATGCGGCTCTTCAAAGGGAACTGCTCAAACGCGGGCATGATGTTACACGAACGCCGAATGAGTGGATTCAGCACGACTCTAGCGATGAAGAGCAATTGCGAAACGCCGCCCAAAGAAAAAGGGTGATATTCACCTACAACAGCAAGGATTTCTTCCCGCTGGCGAAGCGAATTCTTCATCATGCAGGGATTATCGTCTCACCGTAAGGACCCATGTCCAGGATATTCAAAGCCCTCGACCGCTTCTTCAACGAAGCGACCGCAGAGGAAATGGAAGACCAGGTCCGCTGGTTGAGCGATTGGGAAAAGAACTGATAACAAAGCAGGTGGCTACGGAATGCCGAAAATCCTGTGCCAGTAATTTTTCGGCAGGGAAGCATAATAC
>DAOTXI010000492.1:0-3155 GCA_034435475.1 Anaerolineales bacterium | reverse complement strand
GCGCAAAATCAATTACGAACGGAAAATCCTGCGGCACTTCCTTCAATGAATTCGTCGTAAACATCTGCCTGCGTAATGGAGTGATGGGCAGGTGGACTCCCGCCATCGAGCCGATTAAGCCCGACCACGGTCCCGCCGTATTGAGGACGATCCGCGCTTCGACCTCGCCCAAAGTTGTTTTCACACTCCGAACCTCTCCGCCGCTGACGGTGATTCCAATCACCTCCGCGCCGGTGAGCGCTGTCACGCCCATCTTCTGCGCCGCGTTGACGTATCCCATTACAATGCTGTTCGGGTCGGCGGTCCCGTCCAGGTGGTGAAACGTTCCCGCCAGCGCATCATCGAACCTCATCAGCGGCAATCGCCTGCGGACTTCGTCTCCGTTCAGCAGTTTGGTCTGCACGCCCAGCCGGTTTTGCATGGCGACATTACGCTCGAACTCTTTGACCACATTCTCGTTTGTCGCCACCAGCAAATATCCATACTGGTGATAGCCGGGGTCCTGCCCAATCTCTTCCTTGAAGCGCTCGATCATCGGCAAACTGTGAATGGACAGTGTGACGTTGATCTCCGTCGAAAATTGATAACGCACCCCGCCCGCGCAGCGGCCTGTTGCGCCGGTGCCGAAATGGCTTTCTTTTTCGAGGAGGACGATGTTCTTCACGCCCCGCTTGGCGAGGTGGTAGGCGGCGCTGGCGCCCATTACGCCGCCGCCGATGATGACGATCTCTGCTGTTTTGGGGAGGTTGTTCATGGTGATTTGGCGGCTATTTTATCAGCGTTCACCAGCCGGGGGGCGGAACTGGTCGGTTTGGTTTTGTTAAATTGGCTCTTTTCCATCCCTTTCTTGGTAAATATAATAACCGGGCGAGTTTGTAGTTCGAGGAGATTACACATGAATTCCACATATTTTCAAAGGCTTCTGGTCATTTTTTTCCTGTTTGCATTGCTTATCCTCTTTGTAAATCCTGCCTCAGCCCAGGAAGCGACTCAAACCGAAGAACGGACATTCGCCGAATTCCGCAACGAAGCGATCGTCCTCGATCATGCCGCGAATGTCCACGCTCTCAAATTTAACCTGCCTGCCCATTGGAAGTTGACGGGAGATGTCACGCTCCATCTTCAGATGACGGTCTTTTCGCCCGCCCTTGCCGAATTTCAAGGAACGATTGCCGCCCTCAAGTTGAACCTCAACGGGCAGACCATATCCGAATATCCAATTCAAACCAGCGGCGATCTTGCGGCGACGCTGCTTCTTTCATTTGACCAAATCCCTGCTGGAAAAATGGAATTGCAACTTGAACTTGAAAGTTATCTTCCAGACCAGGCAGGGCAGCCGCCTCTTGAAGTCCGTATTCACCAAACATCGAGCTTTCGGTTTTCATACGAAACCATTTCCCCCGATACCAGCCTGATTCTTTTTCCCAGCCAGATTGTTCAAGACTCTATCGAACCGGATCGCGCCTTGTTGGTCATCCCCGCCCAACCGACAATCGAAGAACTGCGAAGCGCCCTGATTGTTGCCGCCGGTTTGAGCCGATTATCGAGAGCGCAACTCCACCTCGAACTGGTCAGCCTCAACGAAATCACTCCCGCAATGCAGGCGGAGGGTCACCTTATCCTTGTCGGCAAACCGGAACCCTTCCTCGTTTTGGAAGGCATGATCTTTCCATCGCCCATCATCGTCCGCTCAGACCCGGAGTGGTCGGTGCAATTCCTCCTGCCTGACCGATATGAATTCGAACGTACCGCGCCCGACGACGGCATGATTCAACTAATCAACTCGCCGTGGAATCCCAGCCGCATCATCCTGTTCGTCAGCGGCGAGACGGATGCGGGCGTGATCAAGGCCGCGCAAGCCGTCAGCAGCGGTCAACTGCGGAAGAATGTCTTCCCGAACCTTGCCATCATCAAAGAGACGGGGATTGAACCCTCCGCCTCCCAACCGGACCTCCAGCCTGAGTCGGCCGACACGGGCATTTCACACCCTCTAACCTTGTCCGATTTCCCCGCACCCTTCGTTTCAGATTCGACTCTCGGTGAGACTGCCTTTCTCCTGCCACGAGACGATTTTTCCGCCTGGCGTGTGACAATCCAATTGGCGGCTCACATGGGCGTCGCGGCGAAAGGTGGCGCGATCAATATCCCCGCCTTTTATGGCGATGATCTGCCCACCGGTGTGTTGTCGGATTATCATGTGCTTGCTGTCGGTAAAGCCAGTTCATTCCCATTCCTTGCCGAACTCGGCGATACCCTGCCGGTTCCGTTCGAAAAAGGCAGAGACATTCCTTCCGATACAGGTTTGGAGATTGTTTATCGCTTCTCAAAAGACTACGACTCTGCCGGGTATCTTGAGGTTTTCCCATCGTCCCAAAACGCAGACAGGGAAATTCTCGCTGTTCTTGGTAACGACGCCAAAGGGATTGAGTGGGCGGCATCTGCTTTGATGGATATGTCCATGCGAAGCCAAATGACCGGAAATTTTGCCCTCATCAACGAAACCCAGGTCTTTGTTAGAGACACCCGCCTGATTGTCCATGCCGCGCCCTCTATGCCGCCGATTGCCCCTCAGGAAGAATCTCAAATCGTCCCGTTGTCTCCTGAAAAGGATAACTTATCAGTCTGGCAGATGGGTGTGCTTTTCCTGGTATTGATCGTCATCATCCAATTTGTCCTCCTTCAAAGAAAGGTAAGGTGAGGCAAACACTCGAAGATTGCGGATGAGATCTTAAGCGGCGCTTTGATGTCATGACCGCATCTCCTGCCTTTGGTCGCAAAACCTGGAAATTTAATGATCCACCTGACGATGAAAAAAGACCCGTCGCACGTTTGAGGACGGGTCTTTTTTCATTTATCTTCCGAAATTTTTATTCGATGCCCAGATAGGTCTTCTGGACCATCTCATTTTTCTTGAGTTTTGCGGCATCGTCGGTCAGGGCAATTGTGCCGGTTTGCAGAACGTATCCGCGGTGAGCAATCGAGAGCGCCATCAACGCATTTTGCTCCACCAGCAGGATGGTGGTGCCCTGTTCGTTCAACTTTTTGATGGTCTCAAAGATCAAATCCACCAACACGGGAGCAAGTCCCATCGAAGGCTCGTCCAGCATCAGGATGCGCGGATTGAGCATCAGTCCGCGCCCGATGGCGAGCATTTG
>DAOTXI010000491.1:0-1906 GCA_034435475.1 Anaerolineales bacterium | reverse complement strand
GCAGGGGAATGTCGAGGGTGGGGGGCATGAGGTTCCTTCCGCTCAGATTATATGACTATTGGTCGTGTTGTGTTATCAAGTAAAATACACCCGCATATGAAAGAGTTCATCTACTCTCGCAACGCCGTCCATGAAGTTTTACGCGCCAAACGCAGGCAGGTATTTTCCATCGAGATCGCCGAAGGGGCGCAGGAAAAAGGAACGCTGGCGGAGATCGTCAAACTCGCCGGTCAGCAGAAGATCAAGGTCAACCGCGTGCCGCGCGGAAAGCTGGACAAGGTTCACCAGAATCATCAGGGCGTCATCGCGGAGGTCAGCGCCTACCCGTATTCGGATTTGGGGGACATCCTCGACAGCATCAAAGACGAGCCGCCGTTCATCCTCATCCTCGACTCTTTGCAAGACCCGCAGAACTTCGGCACGCTCATCCGCACGGCGGAGGCGGTCGGCTTGCATGGCATCGTCATCCCGCTGGCGCGGACGGTGGAGGTGACTCCGTCTGTGGTCAATGCGTCATCGGGCGCGAGTGAGCACATGCTGATCGCCAGGTCGAATCTTTCGCAGGCGATGGACACGCTTCGGGATGCAGACATCTGGCTCGCAGGCTTGGACCAGGCTGGGGCGGAGATCGAAGCGGGCTCGCGTCATCTCAAAGGCGCATTGGGACTCGTCGTTGGCTCGGATGGGGAGGGCATTCACGAATTGACTCGCAAGAAGTGCGATATTGTCTTGAAACTGCCGATGCGCGGAAAAATCGAATCGTTGAATGCCGCTGTGGCGGGATCGGTGGCGTTGTATCTGGCTTATCTAATGCGTCATACGTGATCCGTAATCACGTATGACGCATTCCGAATCACACACCACGGAGACAACCATGCCTCAAGGCACTTATCACTTTCCAAAAGGGTTTTTATGGGGAACTGCCACCGCTTCTCATCAGGTGGAGGGCAACAACACGAATAACAATTGGTGGAAGTGGGAGCAGGAAGGACACACGAACGGGTCAGCCGCCGTCGCAGCCGATTGGTGGGGCGGACGCTGGCGCGAAGACTTCGACCGCGCCGCCGAAGCGGGGCAGAACGCGCATCGTTTATCTGTGGAATGGAGCCGCATTCAGCCAACGCCGGATACCTGGGATGAGGAAGCGCTTGAAAAATATCGCGCCATGCTGCGCGGGTTGAAGGAACGCGGCATCACGCCGATGGTGACATTGCATCATTTCACCGACCCATTATGGCTTGCTGAATTCAATGGTTGGGAGACCGAAGCGGTTGTTCCTCTGTTCGAGAAATACACCCGCAAAGTAGTTGACGCCTTGAAGGAATACTGTACGCTTTGGTGTACCATCAATGAACCGACAGGGTACGCCTTGAACGGTTACATTGTCACCGGTGTGGACTCCTTCCCGCCTGGAAAAAATAACATGAAGCTGGCGATGCAGGTACAAGCCAACCTGATCCGCGGGCACGCCGCGGCATATCGCGCCGTCCATCTATTGCAGCCGGAGGCGCGCGTGGGGATCGCGCATCACTATCGTTCTGTTTTGCCGCATCGCTCCTGGTCTCCCCTGGATCGTTTTATGGCGAATAATTTTTTCAGCGCGATCAATGTCGGCTTTCCGCTGGCGCTGGCAGATGGGGTGATGCGTTCGCCCATTGGCTCTGTGAAAATTCCAGAAGCCAAAGGCACGCAGGATTATTTCGGTTTCAACTATTACACGCGAGAATATGCCACCTTCGACCTGTTCAACCCCGGCAAATTGTTCGGGCGCAACTTTTACCGAAAGGGCGCCGAGTTGAGCGACGGCGGATTCCTCGCCTTCGAACCGGACGGAATGTTCGAAGGGTTGAAGTGGGTCGCGCGAAACTTTCCAAATCTGCCGATCCTTGTCAGTGAAAACGGAGTC